>JBLHNW010000328.1:0-4871 GCA_047622205.1 Paraglaciecola sp. | reverse complement strand
TATTCCCGGAATTACCTTGCAGGCGTCCGGCGCAGAATGCTTCGGCACTGGCTGTAGAGCCATGGCGTAGTAACAGCGAACCCTGCAGACTCAGCGCCATTTTTTCAACCAGCGCTCTCGCTCGATACTCGATGTTATCTTGGTTATTAAGGTCTTTTTGTAACCCGGTTAAATATTGATCAAAGCGACTGTCACCGCCTTTAGCCTGGTTTACCTCCTGCAAAAAGACGGTTAATGACGAGGGATCTTTCTGCATCGCTCGCAACGCATCGAGACACTGCACATTACCTGAACCCTCCCAGATCGAGTTGATCGGTGCATCGCGATAGAAGCGTGGCATCAGGCTATTTTCCATCACTGCAGAGCCGCCAATCACTTCCATGGCTTCGTAAGCATGACCAACCTGACGTTTGCACACCCAGTATTTTCCAATCGGTGTAGCCAGGCGCATAAAGCTGGTTTCATCTGTATTACCGTCTGCCATGCCGTCCACCGCCTGGGCAACACGAAAGGCCATCAAGGTTGCGGCTTCGGTTTCCAGTTCTAGATCTGCCAGTACATTTTTCATCAAGGGCTGCTTATCCAAATACTGACCAAATGCCTTACGGTGACTGGTGTGGTGCACGATCTGAGTCATGTGTTGGCGCATGGCTCCTGCAGAAGAGACCAGGCAATCAAAACGGGTCATCGCCACCATTTCCAGTATGTTGGCGATACCACGTCCTTCGTCACCGATTAGCCAACCAAAAGCACCACGCAGTTCTGTTTCACTGGACGCATTTGAGGCATTGCCCATTTTGTCTTTGAGTCGGATCAGTTGCAGTGGATTTTTGCTGCCATCTGGCCGCCAGCGTGGTACTAAAAAGCAGGAGAGCCCGGCTTCTGTTTGTGCCAACATTAAAAAGGCATCACACATAGGCGCAGAGACAAAAAATTTATGGCCGACTAACTCATAAGCCATGCCATTACCCGATTTTCCAATGGGGTAGGCGCGGGTGGTATTGCTGCGAAC
Source organism: Paraglaciecola sp. (assembly GCA_047622205.1). GTDB lineage: Bacteria > Pseudomonadota > Gammaproteobacteria > Enterobacterales > Alteromonadaceae > Paraglaciecola. The sequence continues at coordinate 3,859 of JBLHNW010000328.1, read as the reverse complement.
ATCACTACCGCCTTGCTTTTCTGTCATTGCCATGCCTATGGTTACACTGGTTTTTTCCATGTGCGGTACGTTGCGCGGGTCGTAAGTCTGAGCCAGTACCTTGGGGATCCACTCTTCGGCAATCTGGCTGTTTTTTTGTAGCGTGGGCACCGAGGCAAAGCTCATGGTGATTGGACAACCGTGACCAGCTTCGACCTGAGTTAACATATAACAGCCCGCCGCACGACGAACATGCGCGCCAGTTTTAGGTGCTGCCCACGGTGAACCGGTTAGACCTTGTTGCGTTGAAGCTGCCATCAGTTGATGATAAGCGGGATGGAAATCGACCTGATCGATACGCTGGCCATAACGGTCGTGACTATTTAATACCGGTTTTATTCTATTGGCCTCAATGCCCAAATTGATGTGTTCTGCACTGCCACATAACCGTCCAAATGCGGTTAAATCAGGCATCGCCCATTTCGCACCCCCCCGTAATACACAATCCTTGAGGATCTCGTCTTGCGCAAACATATTGTAGTTTTCCAGTATCGGCGGCATATTTCAACAATGTGGGTGCTTGCGGCATTGGCTTCAGCCTGGGGATAATGGAGTCGGTTTGTCATCTTAAGTATTCCTTTGCCTATTGTCGGATCGTCCCGGTTAATATCTAGTTAAAAGAATAGTTTAAAAAATGAGTTTAATGTTTTCAGAAGTGTTTTGCAGAGTGAGTGATTGTGATCTTTCGCTCACAGATGTTCAGTCGCATTCTTCTCTGAACATACTTAGCACGGTTTGGGGCGCTAAGCGCCTTGGATTATTGGCTCTAATGCTTGATGATGTCACCTCCAAATTTAGCTTTTCCCTATCATGTTTTGCCCCTTTCTGTTAGAGCTGCAACTCATTCGTATTTTGTTCATGACCATTCGCCATACATTTACTCATGCTGGAATGGAAGTGGTTTTTCATATCAAAACAGCTCAAGCGAATCCTATTTCGAGCGCAATTGGGAGCCAGCATGTAACTAGGTTTGGTATCATGCTGAGGCGCTATCGCCCCCATAGTTAGTTAGGTTAATGGCTCTACAACTTAGGGCGAAGCAAAGGATTTGGGATACTTTTTCTAATGGCTAGTAACGCCTAGCATTTGCGGCGGTTTTGTAGCGAGGCACGAGCGGAAAAACCGTCCAAGCCACGCAGTGGCTGATGCAACATACGCTTGTTATATGCCATGAGCTTCAACAAAGTAAGATTTATTAACAAAGTTCCACTCTGGCTCTACATCTATGTACTTTTTGAGAAAACTAATATTTTCCGATTTGATTGGATAGCAATCGAGCATAGGATTCTCTGCATTCGGTTCATTGAACTCTTTCTGAAATTTCGAAAGATCAAAACCACCTAAGTCGTACTCAGCAATTAGCTCTTCCGTTTCCTCAAAGAATTCGGTTATGTAGCGTTTAACTTTATATTTAGAGTCAATCATTGCTTTGCCATATAACGCCGCTAGCACAGAGCCACACAGCGAAGTTGTATTTTATGTTAACGGAGCAACAGCGTAGTGCATAAGATGCAAAACGTAGCTTTATGGCTCCTGTGACTAGCCTTGTTATAGCCTTTTATTATGCACATGCCATTGATCAAAATAAAATCTGCTTTTAGGCCCCATAAATGATTTTGCATACTCGCCAGCATTGGTTTGGGATATATTCTCTAAAAAACATGACGATATTGATCCAGAAAGAGCTGGCAGATTTAATTGACTTTCCAGCCAGGTAAAGATTTCATTTAAATCATCATCAATAATAGTTTGTGTCCAATTTATATCGTGCAAACTTATATATTTATGTTTTTCCTGATCAATAAAATAATGTGAGAATTCCACACAAACACTGGAGATCGTATAACTTCCATCATCATCGATTGACAAATTATCTTCTAAGTCCCAGTACCCTTTGAAGGGTGGCACCAATCTGAGCAATTCACTTAAAAATTCATGTGGAAGCATTAATTAACCTATTGCTATAACGCCTTTGTCATTTGCGTTTTAGTTGTAGTGGAGTTTTGGGGTAAAGTGGCGTAGCCACCCCAAAACGGAGCGTAGACCAAAACGTCAAATGGACAAACTTGTTATGAGCTTGTTTATTAAACTCTATAGTTAATATATCCATCATCATCTAAACATACTGGGTCGACTTCAATATCTTTTCCGCTTTGTTTTACATAAAGCCCTAAACCGGAAATATCCGATGATAATATTTCTAATTTTTCATAGGCTTCATCAATTTTTTGAGGAGCCATTTCGTCTTCTTTCTCCTCAAGATTCTTTCGAAAATTTATATACGCCTCAATTTTTGTCTTGTAGCGATCATAAGCTGGAAGATACTTGATATTCCCACCCACATGAAACATATCAAAGAACGTTAACTCTATATCTCCCACATGTTCAGAACCGATATATAAACTTGCCGACGATTTCTTCATACTGGTGACTCATAACGTCTTATTAGGCTGAATTCTTCAAAGCAAGAATCCAACACATTAAAAATAGGCAATCATAATACTCCTAATAACATTTTAAAATCAATAGGATAACCAGCAAAACTGAGTCGTAGCTTTAACCTGGTTCTTGCGTGAAACTAAGACCTGGATCTATAGGGACCTATCATGCACGCAAAAATAAAACTAAAAACCTTATAAATCAGATGCATACATTAACCTCCTCGGTGAAATTGAGACTTTTGACTGTAGAAAGGAAGAATAAACACAGGAAATTTATACTATTTTCATTATACCTGTATATATAACAGGTAAATCACGTAAGAAACTCTTTGATTTTTGGATATAAAAAGTAATACATAACATCAAACATTAAAGCTATCACTCTAAGGCGATGTATGGACTCCACTCTCCGCGAATAGTCTACTGTTAAGTCAGTATATTCAGTTTAAGAGGTGTTCATCATGTTAAAAACTAATGTTATCGGTATTGACCTAGCCAAGAATGTCTTGCAGATTTGTCATATCAGCAAACACGGTGAACTACTTAGTAATAAGGCTGTTAGCCGACAAAAACTCAAAGAAACACTAGCCAAAGCCCACCCATCTATTGTTGCAATGGAGGGCTGTGCAGGTTGCCATTACTGGGGCAGATACGCAGAGCAGTTCGGGCATGATGTTAGGATCGTTAACCCTAGAAAAGTAAAAGGGCTTCTTGAAGGCCACAAAACAGATGCTAACGATGCTCTGGCGATTTCGAACACTGCCATGCAAATTGGTTTGAAATACAGTAAGCCAAAAAACATTGAGCAACAATCACTACACACCCTGGAAACCAGCCGGAAATTTATATCTCGTAGTATTACATCTATGGGTAATCATATCAGAGCCATGTTATTTGAATTTGGAACTGTCAGTGCTAAAGGGGCCAGTGGATTAAAACAATCTGTTCAAGATACTCTCGATGATATAAATCCCTTACCTGAGGCCTTAAAGTCAACTCTTGCGCTTTTATGGAATGAATATTTAAGACTTAGAGACGAATTAAAAGAACTAGAAAAAGCCCAAAAAGCCTTAACTCGTCAACTAGAACCTTGCCGTAAATTGATGGAGTTAGAGGGCGTTGCAGAAATCTCTGCCGCAATGCTTTACGCTACTCTTGGTGATGGTAAACAATTTAAAAATGGGCGCCAAGCTTCGGCATTTATAGGGCTGACACCGAAACAGCACAGTTCTGGCGGGAAAGTGGTTATGATGGGTATTAATAAAAATGGTGGAGTAAAAGATTTGCGTTCGCTCTTATACCTTGGTGCCCTTTCTTATATTTGTAGGCTGCCTGCGATACCTAAGACACAAAAGCAAGCTTGGCTAATTAGCTTGGTA
>JBLHNW010000327.1:0-4884 GCA_047622205.1 Paraglaciecola sp. | reverse complement strand
ACATCTGGACCAGCAGCGCGCAGAAATGGGTGAGTATCCCGCATGATGTTCTTCAGTACGCTGAACAGCCTGAAGATTTCGGGGAGGTTCTTAGAATCGCCGCAGAAAACCGTCGAAGTAGTGAGGCGGAAGCTAATGCGTCTCAGACAGGATTCGTCAACTCACCATCGTCACACCTTGGCGAGTAACCACATAACAAAGCAATGCAACCGACTGGCGAGGACGCCAGCGACTGATTGCCAACGTTATATTTCACAGGAAATTTTAATTCATAACAAGACACCCACCGATAACGCTTCGGGTATCCTGTTATATGTTCAAGAGGTAGGCGCAAATGGAGCAAATATTATTAATTGTTGGTGCCTCAATATTTGGCATTCTTGGAACAATGCATTTGGTATACACATTTTTTACTAACAAATTTGAAGCATACGATCAGTCAGTTACTGAAGCCATGAAAGAAACATCACTGGTTGTCACCCGGGAAACATCAGTCTGGAAAGCATGGATTGGTTTTAACGCAAGTCATAGCCTGGGAGCAATGTTAGTCGCGGGTATTTACATTCCTCTTACCGTTTCATACTTTAAGGTGATTCAGCAGTCGACTTGGTTCTCAATTTTACCCGTACTGGTAGGGTTGTCTTATCTTGTATTGGCTAAGAAATACTGGTTTAAAATACCGTTTATAGGTGTGTTAATTGCCACAGTCTGTTTTATATGGGCCGCTGTATTCATCAACACATAATTAATAACTAAATAAGGACAGGTAGCGTGCTGCCAAGACTTAATCCTGATGTTGAAGAAGCTCTGAGTATGTATTGGACTTAGATATTGATAAGGTGGCATGGGTATATATCGGCAGGTGATTGTTGGCGGTTAATTCCTTAGATATTCATTTTCAAGGGTATAGGTTGATTTGTGGTTCAATGGGGTCAGCCATTGAACCATTAATTTCAACAATAGTCAGTGCGATTAGGGGTACTGAAACCAAGCTTCCCGTGTACCCGGCGACAAACCATGGCCGGCATGATCCGTACAGTGCGAAACCATGCGCAACAGGAATGAGGCATTAACATTCACAGCGGTAGGGTCGACGATTGCTGTTGGGAGTGAACCCACTTCATTAAATGGATAGGCGCCACCTATAAGCGCGAAATCCAGATCAATGCTGAACATACCTCTGCCATTCTGATCGGTTGTGAATCCGTTGACTGGGTTGGGCGTGCCTTCAGGATTGTTATCAGAGCTGTTGGCGATCAATGTCGGCAGATCCGTTCCGGGTGCCAAAGGTGTAGAGCCAGCTCCTGTCAGCGGGCTGCCATCAGGATTGATTGGGACACCATCAACATCGCCTTTCAAACGCAGCCAAACAGTGAATACTTCGTTAGGTACTGCATTTTTTACCTCAATATCGACAGTGCTACCCTTTCCTACCTGCCTGGCCAAAAGTCTAGCAGTGGCACCTTGCCAGTCATTGCCACTTGGATCTATCGCACAGTTTGCTTCCACAGTGCTAACGCCATCACCGCTAACGCTGCCAGGCTCTCCTCTTGTCATAAAGTCCTTGATTGTGACCGCGCTGGCACAAGCCGCGCTTGAGACCAGAGTTCCGGCGACTAGTGTGAAAATCGCCATACTTAGTTTTGATTTTTTTTCATTTTTATCTCTTCCATATAGCCGTACTACTTAGTTAAATAAGACCCCACGTCACCAAAATTCTCTTATTGAATTTAGCTTTCGTAGCTATTTAAGTATAGAAAGAATAAGCATTCAGTCAACGTTGACTGGGCATTGGCTGCACTGTGGATAGTTTAATACCCAGAGGTAACATATTATTTTGACTGCGTTTTTTAGTTTTCTAATGAGCGGGACATCCAAGATAAAATTAACAGGACAGCCATGATAACGAATTAATATTTTTGCATTTTAAGACTAAAGGCATCTGTGTAATTAAGTACCTATGCTGCACCGTTTAAACCTGTTGGGCTTTTGCTTAGTCTAAATAATGTTCTTAATCATTTAGTATGGAAAAAAATGAAGTATTTAATTTCTATTATTTTCACAACTGTTTTACTTGTTTCAACTAATTTATATGCAGAGCCAGCGAAAAAAGTCTTAATTATCGTATCAAATATGACTGATATGGGAGATCCAGAAAAACATGATGCGAGAAATAATTTATGGGAGGTAGCCCTTCTTACCATGTATTTGTAAGTCATGGTTTTGACGCTGATTTCGTATCACCGGATGGAGGGAAAGTTAAATTCATGATGGATCCTTTAGGCATCAGTAGTTACACCATTAGATATGAAGATTTCATGGATAAAGCAGCTAGCTCCTTTACTTCTAAACAAATTGAACCGAGTAATTATTGGAGTGTTTTTATTGGTGGCGGCTATGGTCCGTTGTTTGATGTTGCTAATAATAAAGACCTGCAATTGTCGCAAAATATATGAAGCAGGGGGGGGTATTGGCGTAGGTGGATATGGCGCTGGGGCTATTGCTAATGTTGTTTTGTCTACGGGCGAATTTCTCGTAAAGGGGGCGAAAACTGCAGGTTTTCCTAACTCGAACAAAGAGTCAAAGTCTTGGGCAAAACAAGGTGCTTTGTTACCTTTTTTTGTTGAGAGCCAATTAAATAAAAATGGTGCAATTGCACAAAACAAACAGACTTTAAATATCAAGCACGCGGTAGTCATTGATAAAAGGATTGTTTCAACAATGCTTTTGCCTTCGGCAGCTCTCGTTGCAAAAGAAATGATAATACTAAACAAGCAATAAAAGGCGTTTAATAAATAAGGATGGTTCGCGCAGTCGTGCCTCAACAGTGTTGTCGTAGATTGATTTTTGTGATTGAGATTGGTGAATTATCAAGAGAACTAGCAAGACATCCACGATTAGGCTATGGATGTCTTGTTAATTTCTATATTATGCCAACACTCTATTGTACGGATTGAATCAACGTGACCGATGCGCTTTTAATTGCTTTTGCTCTGGTATTTATTGTTGAGGGAGTAGGGCCGATGTTATTTCCTAATAAATGGCAGAGTTATATTCGCCAAATAGCAGAGCAACCCACTAATCAGCTGCGCTCTATGGGTGGAGTTTTGGTTACTATCGGTGTGGTTTGTTTGTTTTTTTTGTTGTAATAAGGCATCTCTATTCCCAGAATTGCTTATTCATTTGAAAAGAACATATACGCAACTGCATATTAGTATTTAGGTAATGGCTATTTTTTGTTAGGATCGCGGCCTCATTTTCTGACGCTTTCTATTTCATGGCTAAAAACGTAGTTGTACTCGGCACTCAATGGGGTGATGAGGGTAAAGGTAAGGTTGTTGATCTTCTAACGGATAAAGCCTCGTATGTGGTGCGTTATCAAGGTGGTCACAACGCCGGTCACACTCTGGTTATTGACGGTGAAAAAACCGTTCTGCATTTAATTCCTTCTGGTATTTTACGTGAAAACGTTAAATGCGTGATAGGTAACGGCGTAGTACTGAGCCCTGAAGCTCTGCTGAAAGAATCGGCAATGCTTGAAGAGCGTGGTGTGCCAGTTAAAGAACGATTGGTGATCAGCGAGGCGTGTCCCTTAATTTTGCCTTATCACGTGGAACTAGATATCGCCCGTGAAAAAGCCCGTGGGAAAAAAGCCATTGGCACCACGGGGCGCGGCATTGGCCCGGCCTATGAAGACAAAGTGTCTCGTCGTGGTCTGCGTGTTGGGGATTTATTTAATCCTGAAGATTTCGCCGTAAAACTCAAAGAAATTCTCGAATACCATAATTTTGTACTGACCAACTATTACAAAGTTGAGGCGGTAAGTTATGAAAAGACTTTACGCGACGCGCTAGCCGTGGCCGATATTCTAAAAGCGATGGTCGTGGATGTCACCGACATGCTGGATAAAGCCCGTTTGCGTGGTGATGCGATTATGTTTGAAGGTGCTCAAGGTACCTTGCTTGACATTGATCACGGTACATATCCCTATGTAACTTCAAGTAATACTACTGTAGGTGGCGTGGCCACCGGTGCGGGTTTTGGTCCGCTGCATCTTGATTACGTGTTGGGTATTGTCAAAGCATACACCACCCGTGTGGGCTCAGGGCCATTTCCTACGGAGCTTGATTGTGAAGTGGGCCAACACTTAGGTGTAAAAGGTCACGAATTTGGCGCAACGACTGGTCGTAAACGACGCACCGGTTGGTTTGACGCGGTAGCCATGAAGCGTGCGGTACAAATTAATTCTATTACCGGCTTTTGTTTGACCAAATTAGATGTATTAGATGGTTTGGAAACCCTGAGAATTTGCACTGGCTACGAAGATGCAGACGGCAATATCAGTGATGTACCACCGATGGCTGCTGAAGGTTATGAATTGATTACGCCCGTATACGAAGATATGCCTGGTTGGAGTGAGAATTCTTATGGTGTAACAACGTTTGCAGGTTTGCCAAATGCGGCAAAAAACTACGTCAAACGTTTAGAAGAACTTACCGGTGTGCCGATTGATATTATTTCAACAGGCCCGGATCGCAATGAAACAATCGTTTTGCGTCATCCATTTGAAGTGTAAATAAAACAGCATGATTACTAAGGCCGCTAATAAGCGGCCTTTTTTGATGGTGTTGGGATGAGTTGGCATAAGAAAATCTAAATAGGCTTATCCCCTGAAGATAGTAGTCGGTTTGCGAATTGTTAAAATATAGTACAACTTAAGAAACTAAGCGGATTGCTTGACTAAACATTGCCTGATTCGCAGCAGGCACTGAAGAAGCTCTGGAAAAGGCGACAAACAATATGACTTAATACTTCTGGATATTAATATGCCTCGGACAAGCGGATTGGCGCTGCTTAAAGACTTACGTGTATGTTGCCCAGACA
>JBLHNW010000326.1:0-4905 GCA_047622205.1 Paraglaciecola sp. | reverse complement strand
AAGCAGTTGAAAAAAGCATGGAATGGGGCAACAAAATTGTTTGCAGTGTCAGAATCATTACGCCAAATTACTATTGAGCACGGCATTGAACCTAGTAAATGCGTGGTCATCGGCAACGGTATTGATACCGATTTATTTATCGCTAGCGATAAAGACGAGGCCAAAACAGCGCTTGGAATCGATACTGACAGCAAAGTGTTGATTACAGTTGGCGGCTTGGTTGAACGTAAAGGTTTTCATCGTGTAGTTGCCTGTTTGCCTGAATTGTTAAAAAGATATCCTAAACTCGTTTACGTGATCGTCGGCGGGGCGAACCCAGAGGGCAATTACCGGCCGCAAATTGAAGCGCTCAGCAAGGAGCTGGGTGTCGAAGGACAGGTTCGTTTTTTAGGAACCTTGAGCCAGAGTGAGTTGAGTTTACCCCTGTCTGCCGCTGATGTTTTTGTGTTGGCAACCAGCAATGAAGGTTGGGCGAATGTTATATTGGAGGCCATGGCTTGCAATACTCCGGTTGTGGCAACAGATGTTGGTGGTAATCGTGAAGTGGTAAGTTCAGATAAAGTAGGTAGCATAGTGCCATTCGGCGAGCCATTGGCTTTACAACAAGCTTTACACGATGCCCTTAAAAAAAATTGGTGTGATCAAGATTTACAAAATTATGTAAGAGAGAACCACTGGGATAGACGTATCAATATGATTTTAGATGAATATCAAAGTCTGAAGGACAATAATTAAGTTATGGGGATATATACAAACCTGGTTGCAAAATTGTTGTTTCCGTTGCACGAAAAACTAAAAAAGCACAGCACGGTAAAAATTTGCAAGTCCCTGGAACAAACGCAGTGGCTGTCGACGGACGAGATCCTTGCTTTGCAGCAGAAACGTCTCGCAGAGTTTATGCGTAATATCAATCAGCACGTGCCTTATTACACAAAGGTCATAGAACAGGCTGGTTTAACCGTCAGTGATATTACTACCGTTGAGGATTTGAGCAAGCTGCCATTTTTGACTAAACAGCTAATAAAAGACAATTTTGAGCAACTCAGATCGTCCATCGCGGGGCCGTTAAACAGCTTTAATACAGGTGGGTCGAGCGGATCACCGTTAATTTTTTTATTGGGAAATGAAAGAGTTTCTCATGACGTTGCTGAAAAATGGCGAGCCACTCGTTGGTGGGATGTCGATATTGGTGACAAAGAAATCGTGGCCTGGGGATCACCCATAGAGTTAGGCGGTCAGGACAAAATTAAGTTACTCAGGGATGCCCTGTTTCGTTCTCAGCTTATTCCTGCTTTTGATATGAACGAGAGCAAATTAATGGGTTTCATTGATAAAATACGAGATGTTAAACCGGCCATGTTGTTTGGTTATCCCTCAGTATTTGACTTGATAGCAAAAAATGCCGAGAAACACGGCATCACGGTGTCTAATTTGGGTATAAAAGTTGCGTTCGTGACTTCTGAAAGATTGTATCCTTACCAACGAGAAAATATTGAACGAGTGTTCGGCTGTCCAGTAGCTAATGGTTACGGTGGTCGCGATGCAGGTTTTATTGCACATCAATGCCCGTCAGGTGGCATGCATTTATCAGCTGAAGATCTGATCGTTGAAATCATTGATCCCCAAGGCAATGTGCTACCTGCAGGAGAGGCTGGAGAAATTGTAGTTACACACATGGCGACCAGTGAGTTTCCATTTGTCCGTTATCGGACCGGTGATGTGGGTACATTATCTACTAAGAGTTGCGCCTGCGGTCGTGGACTGCCTATGCTGGAGTCTATTGAAGGGCGCAGTACTGACTTTGTGATTGCGGCGGATGGCACTATTATGCACGGCTTGGCGCTTATTTACGTGCTTAGAGAGTTGGAAGAAGTCTCCGATTTCAAGATCATTCAGGAATCCTTGCAACTCACCCGGATACAAGTAGTCGGAAGCGCTTCGTATGATCAGCACGTTGAGCAAAAAGTTGTGGATGGGATAAAAGCCAGGTTAGGGTCCGAAGTAACAATTGAAGTCACTCAGGTAAGTGAAATCGAGGCAGAAAAGTCTGGCAAGTTTCGCTATGTCATTAGCAAGGTAGAAACACAATGATAGATGCACTGGCCTTATTAGTGTCACATGTTGGTATTGCTTTGGCTGTATGGGCCTTGGTAAAAAGTGAAAAAGCTGACGAGAATAAAAACAAATGACTGATCTATTTTTAGTATTGGTTATTCTGATGTTTATCATTTTCGGATTGACCCGCCCGATTATTGCCTGCGGCGGATATATCTGGACCGATGTAGTGACGCCTCACAAAATCACCTTTGGCTTTATGGCAGGCCAACCCATTTCCCTGGTCCTCGCCGTGCTGGTAATGATCAGTCTGGTCATTAATGTCAATAAGCTCAAAAAGCCTTCAAGAACAGGCATTATGTGGACGTTAGTGTTGTTTTTTCTGTGGATCACATTCACCACAACTCAGGCATATTTCCCCACTTTAGCTTGGTTCAAATGGGACGTAGCTTTTAAGACCATTTTAATGAGTGTGCTGATGATGTTTGTTGTACGCAGTCAAAAAGACCTCGAATTTCTGTTGATTGTATTTGTCAGTTCAGTCGGTTTTTATATGATTTCTGCAGGCTTAAAAACAATTGCCGGTGGCGGTGGTTATGGTGCCAGTCTAATTGTTGGTTCAGGTAATAATGGTATCGCGGAAAGCTCAACCTTGGCGTTTTATTCTGTATTATGTATCCCGCTCTTATTGTTTCTAAAAAATAATATTACCTTGATTCCTTTTCTGGCGGGGCGACGTTTGGTTTGGTATGGGGCGATATTACTGTCTATCGGCACGGTAATTGGCACACAAGCACGAACAGGCTTAGTGGCCATAGCGGTATTACTCATGATCGAATTTGTCCGTTCGAAGAAAAAACTGCCTATAGTTATTGGCTCGATGTTTATTGCCATTATTGGACTGTCATTGGCTTCGCAAGGTTGGAAGGACCGAATGAACACCTTGAGTGATGTGCAAAATGAAGCATCTGCTATGGGCAGGGTAGTGGTTTGGAAATGGACATGGGACTTCGTTAAATCGAATCCCATGGGTGGTGGCTTTGGTGCATATAAGGCCAATTATGGGCAACTGAACCAATATACGACCAGCACTACCATGGGGTTTTCCAAAGCTAAAGCCTTTCACAGCATTTATTTTGAAGTGTTAGGCGAACACGGCTACCCTGGTTTATTGATGTACCTAACAATGATTTTTCTCCTTTGGCGTAGCAATATTCGAGTGATGAAGTCGAATGAGGAAGGGAGCTGCTATTTTGCCGCAGCGACGGTATTAAACCGTTGCTTATTAGTGTTTCTAGTGGCAGGAGCCTTTATTGGCGTGGCGTTTCAACCCATTTTTTATCAACTTCTGGTTTTTACCGTGTCCTTAGCCAAACTTTCTGACAACCAAAAGACGTCAGACATAACACCCACACCCGAAATAAAAGTATGATCGCGTGAAAAATAAAATCATTTTTGAAAATCTAACCGGCTATAGAGGCGTTGCCGCTTTGTGGGTGGTAGCCTTTCATTTGACAGATCATATTCAGTATCATGTTCCTCTTTGGTTAACTCAATTTTTACAACAGGGTTATCTGGCGGTTGATTTCTTTTTCGTATTAAGTGGTTTTGTTATCGCACTTAATTATTTCGACCGATTAGCTAACAATTTTTCAAAGGCACAGTTGTTTGATTTTATGATTAAACGAATCGCCAGAATTTACCCTTTACACCTGCTCATATGGTTGGCCTATCTCTCGATCCCTCTCGCTTACATACTCATGGACAAAGACTTCAGTGGAATAGGAAGATACGATCTAGAGGGGTATTTATTAGGCTTGGTGTTAATGAATAATTGGGGGTTCTTGGGCGGATTGGTATGGAATGTGCCAGCTTGGTCAATTAGCACTGAATTTGGAGCTTATCTGCTGTTTCCATTGCTGGTAATCATACTTCGACTTAATCGAGCATGGTTTATAGCTTTCGGCTTAATTATTTTTTGTTGTCTTAGTATCTTCGCCCTATACGATAACCTGAATATCCCAAGTCTTGGGGAAAACATCGGGAAAATAGGACTATGGCGCTGTTTATTTGAATTTACCATGGGCACTGGAATTTACTTGTTGTATCGCCAATGCTCAACAATAATTGAAGTCTGGCGTGTTTGGATTATTTCGTTTGGAGTGGCTTTGTTGTTACTCACGTTCTTTTTTACAGATGTTGCAGATTATATCTACGCCCCTGTAGGGATGGCTGCAATATTAGTCGGCAGCCTAAACCGGCAGGCTGCCAATTCAATATTTGCCAGAGGCATTCTTAAATGGCTGGGAGATATTTCCTATTCGGTATATTTGTCCCATTATTTTATTAAAGACTGGATGAAATTAACTCTCCTAGAGGAAGGCGTGACACCATTATGGTGGATTGGCTTGTATTTTGCCGTAACGCTGTTAGTTTCTCATTTATTATTCAAATATTATGAAATACCTGCAAAAAACTGGGTATTAAACAAAGCATTAAAAGCGAAGCACTAATATGAATTTCAGTGGAGTAATTTTATGATGTTGGTCGAAAGAGCCATTTACGAGTATCACAAGCTGCGTTTTAATCAACTGGCAAAAGGCATTCGTCAAACTCGTCCTCTTGAATACGAGGCTGATCCAAAAGTCACAATCGTATCGATGATAGGCAGTCAATCATTGGACATGTATTTGATTTCCTTAAAATCATTTATGCGCAATCTAGGGCATGGCAGCATAGAGGCAATTAACGATGGTAGTTTGACTGCCGAAGATCGCAAAATACTGCAATATCATGTGCCGGGGATAAATATTTCTGAAGCCAGTGATGTTGATACCGGTACATGTCCCA
>JBLHNW010000325.1:0-4912 GCA_047622205.1 Paraglaciecola sp. | reverse complement strand
GCTCAGGTTTTTGTTGAGCCACTAACACTTTTCCTTCGGTGACAATCAACTCGACTTGATTTTCCAATATTTCAACATTAAACGCTGTACCCACAGCCTGGATCACCTGACCACCAGCATAAACACTGAGTGGTTGCTCGGAATTATGAGCTACAGTCACATGCATTTCGCCGCGCTCCATCTCAAACACTCTTTGTTTATCGGTGTATGTCACACTGACCTTACTATTGGTGTTGAGTACCACTTTCGTTTTGTCTTGAAGATAAAATGTAGACTGTTCCCCGATTTCGGTAGAATAAGTATTCTCTGATATCACCTGTTGTGTCAGTAACTGATTGTTATTCAGAAAGTCACTTTGCCAAACCGAGTAACCCAAAACAACAGCAAGTGCAAAGGATGCAGCAAGCGCTATATAACGCATAGATGACGCAGACTTGTGTTGTGGAGAATGTGGAAACAAATCAGCTAATCGATCCAGTGAATCCATTTTATCCCACATTTTAGCCATGTGTGCCAGAGCATCTCTATTACCTTCACTGGTCGCCATCCATTGTTGATAATCAGCCTTTTCTTGCTGACTTAGACCACGGTCGATCTTAGCAATCCATAGACTTGCCTGATCCGTGTGTTTATCACTTGAACTAAGTTGATAGATATTGCTCATGACTGTACCTCTGTATTTTTACTCAGTCTGCGAGCATCGATGCTCCGATGTGGTTGATTCACTTTATGCATATAACTGGTGCATCGTTTCAGCCCAAGGGCAATATGTTTTTCCACCGTACTCTCACTTAAATTGGTTTCCGCAGCAATTTCTTTTTGCGAATAGCCATATACCTTTTTCAATACAAATACCCGGCGACATTGCACCGGCAATTGCCTGACTGCTTCACAGAAATGCGAAAACTCCTCATTACTTGCGGCCTGTTCGAAGATTTCATCACATTGTGGAGATGAACTTACCGGGTTAAATGAGCATTCATCTTCCGCACCATCTGCCAGCCGTGTTTCAGCTTTTTTCAAATGATCTATGGCCAGATTTCGTGCAGTCTTAAACAAAAACGACTTAGGTCGCTGAATTTCATCATACTTGTCCAACTGACATATTTTAACATATGTCTCTTGAACTATATCTTCCACTTCTTTGGGCGGAACAAGCCGCGACACCAAGCGCGTTATGCTACCGCGCGCGGTCATAAATATTTGGTGCATAATAGTGTGTTCAGGCATGTCTGGTTGCATATTTTCTATTGTTTTAGCTGCATCACAAGATTACTGACGATTAGCTCACACTTTTCCGCCAGTTAATAACAAATTTATGATAAAAAAATTAAAAGATCTAACGTTAAGTATAATCTAATATCGATAAAAGCATGAATTTATTAAAATTTGTCATACTTTTGTTGAACTGTGTTAACGTCTCAGCAACTTAAGTCCTTCACCTATTCAAGGTCACAAGGATAACGAATAAACGAGGTTTAAGTTAGGCCGCGTGATGGCTGACAACCAGAAAGGATAAAATGAAGTTTCCAGTGAACAGCCCACTCTGCAATTAGCGAGCTTAGCGAGAATATTACTATTATTTCTTCCGATTTGAAAAACAAGATATATCATGGAGTTAAGCAAGGTTTCAAGGTTAATAACTTTGTTTCCACCGGCATAGTAATATTGCTTTCTCAAGCACCTTTAGCGTACGCGAAAGAAGCCAAAATCGACCAAATCAATCAATTTGATATTAGCCCACAAAGCGCTGACGAATCTCTCATTCAGTTTGCTCAACAAGCCAATCTAACTATTATTTTTCCTTTTAGCAAAGTGAGAAATAACACTGCAAACGCACTTATTGGTCAGTTTACCGTGCGTCAAGGCATTGAAGCATTACTTAAAGACACAAACTTAACAGCCATGTTTGATGATAATGGCGCCCTAACTATTAGCTTATCGGATGAGAATGAAAAGTTAGTCGAAGATAGCAATATCTTCACCCAAATTTTGGATTTTTTCACAAAAGAAAAAGTTGAAATATTCACCTACCCTACCCCTATCGAAGTAGAATTTGAGTTGGTTATAGTGAAGGGCTTGCGTGCCAGCATGCAGCGTTCGATGGATGTTAAACGCAGTGCCTATGGTGTGGTGGATGCCATTCAGGCGGAAGATATGGGTAAGTTTCCCGACCAGAACCTTGCTGAGTCACTGCAACGAATTACCGGTGTATCTATTGATCGTTCAGAAGGTGAAGGTCAGTTTGTGACAGTACGTGGGTTCGGCCCGCAATTTAATACTGTGCTAATCAATGGCAGACGTTTGGCGACTGATAATCAAGGACGAGAATTTAGTTTCGATACCCTTGCCTCTGAGCTGGTGAGCGGAGTACAAGTGCATAAAACCAATCCTGGCAGTCAGCAATCAGGGGGCATTGGCTCAACCATCGATATACATACTGCACGACCCATGGATACTGCAGGATTCAAAGTTGCAGGTAGTGTCAAAGCGGCATATGACAGCAATAGTAACAACACCTCCCCACAGGGTTCTGTGTTGATGAGTCATAGTAGTGATGATGATAAATTTGCCTGGTTAGTGTCTGTTTCACATCAAAAACGCCAAGCAAGATTAAATGAAGTACAAATAGATGGATGGCTGTTAAACACCAACATACCCAATGAGCAACTAAGCACCACCGCTGATAATATCTTTGTGCCTCGCAACTATGATCAACGAGTACGGTTTGATGAGCGCACTCGCACTGGCGGTACCTTAGTACTGCAATATCGTCCTACTAATGACTTGCAACTCAGTATGGATTATCTTGCCTCAACATTCGATGTGAAAACTGATTCCACCTCCATGGGACATTGGTTTACCTCCAGTAATTTAGAAAACGTACTGACCGATATCAACGGTACAGCAATTCAATTTGAACAAAAAATTGGCCATGCGACTGACTTTCATGCTCGTACTTTTGACCGCCCTTCTAAGTTAAAAGCTGTGGGACTGAATATCGACTGGCAGGCAAGCGATTCACTTGAAATGAATTTTGATGTTTCTTTGTCTGATGCATCTATCAAGGACACACAAGGTGCAGCTAACGCATTATCGCTAATAGGTTATTTAAGTCGTTCTCGTTTTGACCATAGCAGCAACAATATTTTACCCTCAATTAGCGGTTTTCAAACAGCTGATGCGAGCATTATTGATGCCCAGGGCAATACCAGTGGCGTATCAGATTACCTCGACCCTGCGAATGGTCGCGCCCATGTGATGTTACGCAGGGGTTGGAATATTCGCGATGATCTTGACCAATATCGAATTGATGCGAATTGGGATGGTGATCTTGAGCACATATCGGACATACTTTTTGGCGTATTGTACACCTCTCAAACCAAACAAAATCAACGTTGGGATAACGAAGCGAATGGCTTGCATTGTACATTTTGTGGCTACTTCGACTCGCCAGACATTCCGGACAGTTTTCAGACTATATTTGACGCAGGTGATGATTTTTTAAGTGGTATTAGCGGCAGTGAAAATATACCGTCTCAGTGGTTGCAGCATGATGGTGAACTGTTATTCGACTTTTTAGAACAAAGCAGCAAAATCAGCTTAGCAGCCCTCCCAGGAAACAACTCATTCACCATTAATGAGCAATATATTGCCAGCTACATACAAGTTGATTTCAGCGTCGAATTGGGTGACATGTTACTCACCGCCCAATCAAGTTTGCGCTATGAAGACACAAAAATCACTGCCTCAGGCATGGAAGCTAATCTTTTAGAGTTAACTATTTTAGACCAGACCGAGTTGGGCCAAGTCACTGGCACTGCCCACCCCGAAGAAATCGAATCAAATTACAGTAATTGGTTACCAAGTTTAAGTCTGAAACTGGAGTTAAATGAAGATTTGGTTGCTCGTTTGGCCACATCGAGAAGCCTGACTCGACCTACTATGAGTCAGATGTCGCCGAGTTTGGCGCTCAACACCACCCGTCAAGGAGGCGATTTGCGGGCTAGCTCAGGTAATCCTGGCTTGCAACCTTATGAGTCCAGTAATTTGGATTTGGCTTTGGAATGGTACTACGCACAATCTAGCCATCTGTCTGCTAGTTACTTTCGTAAAAAGGTTGATAATTTTATAGTTAGTACAATAAGCAATTTAACATTCAACGAAGTAACCGACCCCAGTACCGGCGATGACCCCAATGCGCCAGACGAAAATGATCAGATAGCAAAGTTTGATCTCACCGAACCGATAAATGGCGAAACGGCTACAGTTGATGGTTGGGAGTTTTCAATACAACATGACTTTCCCCAAAGCGGCTTTGGTATTTTGGCCAATATGACGATGGTCAACAGCAATGCTGAACTGGACAGAATGAATATCACCCAGAAATTTGCATTGACTGGTCTTAGTGATTCGCAAAATTTGATTGTTTATTATGAAAAAGAACCTATTCAAATTCGTTTAGCGTGGAATAACAGAGACGGATTTCTGCAATCTCTGGTGCAAATTCAAGGCGGTGAACCCACTTTCGTTGAGCGTTATCACCAATTAGATATCAGCGCCAGTTATGCATTTAACGATCATGTTTCGATATTCATGGAAGGTATCAATATTACCGGGGAAACCCTAATCAAACATGGTCGTTATGCCAATCAACTACTCCTTGCCCAGGACACCGGAGCACGTTATGCCTTCGGTGTACGAGGAAGTTTCTAAGCACCCAATACGCTCGATGCTGAGAATCAGTGTTGCTCACCTAGTGCAGATTTAATGGCATTTATACCCATACCACCAGATCACATTTGCTGTAAAAAATTGACTTCCAGAACTGAGTTATCATAAAAATAATAATCCTTAAAATATGTATATTGCCCCCTTATTTTATTGGTAAAAATAGCACCCAAGACCTATT
>JBLHNW010000324.1:0-4990 GCA_047622205.1 Paraglaciecola sp. | reverse complement strand
CCAGAACCTGCGCTTGAATATCCCAGGCCTGATGATCATCCGCTAAAGTTTCAGCAGGCTGTTGCCATATTTTCCCCATGGCAGTTCCGGACGCCAGACCTTCAACACAATTGCCATGAAAGGGACATACACCTTCAATGCCTTCTGGTGCCGGAATAAGCATATGCCCTATCTCAGGATGAATCAAACCATGTAGAGGCTTACCGTTGATGACCACTCCACCGCCAATCCCAGTGCCTACCGTTACGTAAATACTCACTTCGACTCCCTGCGCTGCGCCCCAACGTTGCTCGGCCAATGCTGCGGCATTAACATCAGTGTCAAACTCAACACGGCAGTTCAAAGCTTGCTCCAGCAATGGAACAATCGCAATATTTGACCAATGTGGTTTTGGCGTCGCTGTGATTGAACCATAACTAGGGGAGTCGGAATGCAAATCAAGCGGGCCGAAACAGCCTAAACCTAGACGGCAAAAATTAAACCCTGCTTCTTTCTGGGTTTTAAAAAACCTCACGACTTCGACCAGAGTCGCATCCGGAGTGGTGGTGGCAACACGCTGTTCCGCCAATATTTCTCGTTCTGCATTAACAATGGCACAATTAAATTTTGTGCCACCTGCTTCAATCACAGCAAAATAATCAGACATCATAAAGCTCCTATACTTAAGCACCTTTAGTACCGTACGCAGTTTTCTCTACCGCCGCCAAACGTTTCTCGCTCGGATTAGATCTATAATTAAACAATAAGCCAATAAACAACATAACAATCTCGAAATATAAGCTACGGCTAATAAGTAACTATAAATTAATGTGTGTTGATTGAGGAATAGGTATGTTGGATGATCGGCAACAACAATTATATTTTGGTGAATAAAAAATGCTCAAGCTATACGGATTTGACGTTAGTAACTACCACAACATGCTTAAACTTGCGATGGCGAGCAAGGGACTTGAATTCGATGTCGAAGTGGTTTATCCAAACCAAACGCCCGAATATTTAAAGCTTAGTCATATGGGTAAAGTACCCGCGCTGGAGACAGAACATGGCATGCTCACTGAAACGAACATTATTATGGAATATTTGGACGCAACCTATCCCGAAAAGCCCTTATATTCTGGTAATGCATTCCAGCAAGCCAAGATTAAAGAGTTGGTCAAGCTGTGTGAATTATATCTGGAATTACCTGCCAGACGTTGCCTCTCAGAAGCATTTTTTGGTGCCAAAGTCAGTGACGAAACGAAAAAAGAGGTTAAGCGTGCGTTATTCAAAGGGATAGAAGGATTAGCGAGAGTAGCCAAGTTTTCCCCTTATCTGGCCGGCAAAGAATTTACCGCAGCGGATATTATGTTTTTATACGGTGCAGATATGGCTGCAGGAGTCGCCCACAAACTATTTGACATAGACCTGCTAGCACTTGCACCCGGAGCCAAAGAATTAATGGTTTTACTAAACGAACGAGAAGACGTAAAGCAAATAGCAGCAGATCGCAAAGAAGCTAACGTGGCATTCAAGGAATACATAGCCAGTCAGTAAAAAAAAAGATGTTATTAAAATGTTAACACCCTTGTCTAATTAGCATCTATCCTTAGAGTAGCTAATTAGACGATAAACGGAATGTTGACATGAGCCTTACAACTGTCGCCGAGTTCAGTTGCCCGTATTGTATGGAAACAAATGATATTGAAGTGGATGAAGAAAACGACCTTAATCAGCAGCAAATCGTCGACTGTCAGGTATGTTGCAGCCCTATTGAAATAACCATCACCGTAGGTATCCACGATAAGTTTAATATAATTTCCTGCACTGACAGCGAATAGTTATCACTGAACAGAGCAGAATCGTCCAGCTAAAACCTTGGAAAAAAAGATGAGTAACAGCTTGAATAGCAAGCAAACGATTTACCTATTTTCTGTTTAGCGTAAAACAGCACGTTAAGTCAATTAGCTTCCAATTCACATTAGACTTAGAAATCCCCCTAAAGCTGCCTGAGACATAAAGCCGCTATAAGCAGCTAATGTTGCTTATAGCGGCTTTACTCATTTACGGCGACTTAATGTAAACTAAAGTCATACAGCCTGTATAATCTTATACAAATAAGCACGCTTGCTTTTTTGATCGTTTTTAACCTTAAAAATAAAACAGGAATGTCAGATGCAATTTCGCCCTTGGTTAGCCGCAGTAGGTTTTTGTGTAGTTACCTTTATGTTACTTGGCTACATAAAATTTACTCAGGTTAGCGCGGCAATGGCCTTTGGTGAATCTTTTCCTGAACCAAGTGAAAGTGTGGTGCCGCTTACCGTTTCATTAAGTCAATGGCAAGCCGAATTACATGTACTGGGTGAGATAAAAGCCACGCGTTCTCTGGATATTCGTAATGAGCTAGAAGGGACTATTACCCATGTAGGTTTTACATCTGGCGGTAAAGTTACACAAGGCGAAATATTACTGACTTTAGATAGCCTCAATGAACTAGCTCAACTTGAGGCTGTTGAAGCTGAGATAGCCTTAGCAAAGTTAGATGTTTCTCGACTCACACAGTTAATAGAAAGCCGTGCGTCCAGTCGCTCACAGGTTGATCAAGCTAATGCTCAATTAGTCGTCAAACAAGCTAACGCTCGTGCTTTGCGGGCAACCATCGCGAAAAAAACATTAATCGCCCCCTTTGGTGGCACCACTGGTTTACATGAGTTTGAAGTGGGTGGGTTTGTTGCAGCTAACTCGGTAATAACTAGGCTAATTGGTGATCTGGATACAGTGTGGGTCGACTTTTCCATTCCGCAATCGGAATACCAACTCAGTCCCAAAGTTGCCCTTAAAGTTTCTACTATAAATGACACTAATACAGTGCACAGTGCCAAGGTGCTCGCCATTGATCCGGTTATTTCTTCCACCTCGCGTAATTTACGTATTCGTGCCCAGTTTGACAACCAACAAGCCCAACTGAAGCCTGGCACCAGTGTTCAGGTGCGGGTACCAATTGGGGAGTCGCTGAACATTGTACGATTACCTAATACAGCGATTCGATATGATTCTTTTGGAGCTTACGTTTATCTGATTGATAAGGATGATACAGGCAAATTGAGGGCCACACGTAAACCCATTAAAGTGGGACCACATGACCAAAAACAAGTGGTCGTTCTATCCGGACTCAAAGTAAATGATGTGGTGGCCACTGTGGGTTCTTTTAAGTTGCGCGAAGGCATGTTAGTTAATCTCAGTGAGCCCTATGTCCTTGGGGGCCAATAAACATGGCTGAGCAACAATCGTCAAACGATCCTCTTTTGGAACGGGCAGAGTCCTCTTTGGGTAATCGTCCTTCAATCATGGACATTTTTTGTAAAAAACCGATTTTGGCCATCGTCTTATCACTTGTCTTAGTTTTAGTTGGGATCCGTGCGGCGAGTGACATTCCAATTTTACAGTTTCCACAAATTACCAGTGCTTCATTGCAAGTCACTACATCTTACGTAGGCGCGTCTGCAGAAGTCATTCAGGGCTTTATTAGTGAACCCATTGAGCGAATTGCAGGCTCTGTGCCGGGTGTTGACTACGTAGAATCTCGCAGTACACCGGGTCTAAGTTCCGTCACCGTATGGTTAAAACTCAATCAAGACAGTACCAAAGCTCTGGCTGAATTGTCTGCCAAATTAGATCAAATTCGTTTTGAATTACCCGAGGGTGCAGAAGATCCTTCGGTTGAAGTAGTGCGAGCAGATCGTCCTTTTGCAATTTTTTATTTGGTGGTTAATTACAACGAAGCCGACACCGAAATGTCGCGCATGGACGTGACCGATTACTTATCGCGCCGAGTATCCCCAGCATTAGCTTCAATTCCCGGAGTACAGCGTATTGGTTTAGAAGGAGGACGGTCGCCAGCCATGCGGATCTGGCTTGATCCGGCTAAATTGGCTGCCTTTAACATTGCTGCCGATGAAGTTATGTTGGCCCTACGTGCCAATAACCTGATCGCTACTGTCGGGCAAAGTGAAAATAATCAACAACGTATCCCCTTGTTAACTGACACGTCGTTGTCCACCGTCACTGACTTTAAACAGTTGGTCCTTAGAAATATTGATGGTGCGCAAATCAGATTGTCTGATATTGCCACTATCGAAATAGGTGAAGAAGAGAGCGAAACTAGTGCGCGTTTCAGCCACGATACCGTGCTGTTTATTTCGGTGTGGCCTTTGCCAGGTGCTAATGAAATCGAGATCGGTGATAACTTGTACGAGATGCTTGATGAAATCAATCCAACTCTTCCTAGCGGTCTACGCATTACAGATGGCTACGATGGCACCTTGTATATGCGCAGTGCCTTGCGGGAAATCTTCATTACCCTCGCCGAAACAATTCTGTTAGTGGGCATCGTTGTGGTGGCTATGATGGGCTCTTTTCGTAGCGCCTTGGTCCCTTTGATCACTATTCCAATTTCGATTCTCGGCGCTATTGGAGCCATGGCATTAATGGGCTTTAGCTTAAATTTGCTGACCGTTCTGGCTATTGTATTATCGGTAGGCTTGGTGGTTGATGACGCCATTGTAGTGGTGGAAAACGTGGCCCGTTACATGCGAAATGGCATGAGTCGTATGGAGGCAGCGTTAACCAGTTCTCGCCAGTTACTTGCGCCCATCATCAGCATGACAATTACCTTAGCAGCCGTCTATGCTCCTATTGGCTTGTTAACTGGCTTAACCGGGGCTTTGTTTAAAGAATTTGCCTTTACCTTGGCAATTGCTGTGCTGATTTCGGGTTTTGTTGCTATTACCTTGTCACCAATTATGAGTGCATATGCTTCTCCCGAAGGTGGCAAAGAAAGCCGCTTAACCCGGAGAATCAATGACGGTTTTGCACATATTCAACGCGCTTACAGTAAGGTCTTGGTTAAAACTCTGCAGTTTAAAACTCAGGTGTTATTTATCGCGATTTTTTTAAGCTTGTTAAACGTGCCTTTTTACTTGTTTTCCCTCAAAGAGCTGGCGCCAACTGAAGA
>JBLHNW010000323.1:0-4992 GCA_047622205.1 Paraglaciecola sp. | reverse complement strand
ACATTAGCCATACGTGTGCTTTCATCTAGCTCTAAGTGCTTTAATCCGCCAAACACGTAGATGATATCGTCAGGTAAAAAATACAAAACATCGGCACCTATGCGATCACCGGTTTGATCTCCTCCAGGAGATACTCCACCAATATCCATGTGTGACCATTCCAAACGAGCAGCCCATTCAGGCTTAAAACGAAACCCAACTTCTCCACCCAAGCCGAAGCCGTCATCAAGGTAATCGGGAAAACCAGCTTTTTCCTGGTCCGCTGAGTAATATTCAATAAAACCTCCTACCCACTTATCACCCTTTGGGGCGACATCAGCAGCCGCGGCATAACCTGTTACCGCAAGCAATAAGCTGGAAGCAATAGCGATCTTTTTCATGACATATCTCCTTTGTGTTTACTTTTATGTGTATTAATTATATACAGTGTAGTCAAATGTTCTTTTATTTTTATTATTATTTCGTTTCAAATCACCCCGACAGTGTCGCTATTAAGCAACGTTTTCCGGCGGAATTTCGATGTTCGTTTAAATAGATGCCCTGCCACATTCTCATGGTCAACCTTCCATTTTTAATAGGTATTGTAAGGTTATTGCCGATCAAGCTGGCTTTAATGTGAGCCGGCATGTCGTCCATTTTTTCATAAGTATGCAAATAATGCGCCGCGTTTTCTGGCACCATATGATTTAGATGATTTTCGAGATCAATGCGTACCGTAGGGTCAGCATTCTCGTTAATTGAGATGCGCGCACTGGCGTGTTGGATAAAAAGGTGCAGTAATCCAACCTTTATGCGAACAATATTGGGCACCTGCTCCAATACTTCATCCGTAATGAGGTGAAATCAACGGCTTTTTTTCTTTATACTTAAATTATACTGTTGCAAAATACAGACACTACTTATTAAAGCACATTTCCAGATAGAGATTACCTGCTTCACTCGAAAAAGGCAGAACCATCTTTTTTCCGTTAACTTGATGTTCAATGGTATGATTTTTACCTGACACAACGATTGGTGTCGCCATGCCAAAATCAAAGCCTTTCTCTCCTAATTCATTTTTTGCCCCACCACATATCATATTGGTCAGTTCGCCAACCATATCCTTAACGTCAGAATCGATACCGTCGGGTTTTTCGCCCAACATATTTTGCATAATCTGTGCGACCAATCGTTCTTCAAAAGTAATTGATAACGATCCCTGAATTTGCTCGCCAACCATACCAATCATACCTGAAACATCACCTACAGCCGTATCATCGTTTTTTTTACTTGGCTTGCCTGCCACCAGCTTTATTTGTGCCATTGTTTCTATAACGTTAATTAATGCGGTGATAAAAGGGTTGATAAACTCAGCATTCATTCTTGTGGTATTCCTTTATATAAATAATAATTATGTTTGGCAATCCAGCTAAATATAACTCGTTATTTAGCGCCAATTATGAATATTAGTTAATAGCTTTGGTATATAACTTTAGTCTTATAATTTAATTTGATTCATTGGCAATTCGAACAAAGGCCGTGCGCTTCAATTGTTTGCTTTGCTACTTTAAACCCAAAAGATTCAGCTTGCTTGTCCAATGTTTCTTTCAACCCTGCGGACTGTATCTCTTTCACCTGACCACAATTATCACAGATCAAAAATTGCACTGGATGATTACAATCAAAATGATGACAAGCAACAAACGCATTGGTAGATTCGAGGCGATGAATAAGACCAAACTCTAAGAGGAAATCGAGGGTACGATAAATGGTCGCTGGTTTTGCGTTAGTCTCAGTAAGTTTTAAGGTATCAAGTAATTCATAAGCACCTACTGCACCTTGTTCCTTAAGCAAAAGAGAATACACTTTCTCTCTTAAATGAGTAAATCTTGCACCTTTTAGTTCACAAAAACTTTTTGCCTTGTCTACTTGCAAAGTAACACTCACCGAAATTTTCTCCTCACACGGCAATAGCACTGGTAGTACAGGTGTTCTAATCCAAGCTTAAGCAACACGCTATTAAATTAATAAAAATATTATAAAACAACGAGTTATTACACAATGTAATTTCTTTTTGAAGATTAGCATAAAGCACGTTTGCCAAATTAATTCTGTTCAGTCACAAGCCCCGAACAGTTTTACATTTTGACAAGTTGCGTAGAGTCATTATAGCACTCTCATCATGCA
The DNA here is from genome assembly GCA_047622205.1 of Paraglaciecola sp. Classification (GTDB taxonomy): domain Bacteria; phylum Pseudomonadota; class Gammaproteobacteria; order Enterobacterales; family Alteromonadaceae; genus Paraglaciecola. The sequence continues at coordinate 2,826 of JBLHNW010000323.1, read as the reverse complement.
AAAAAACACCGATGATTATAAGATTTATTGACTCGACGTTAAAATCAAACAAATCTCGTATACATGGTTCTTAACGTTGCCCAGCGTGTACTGCTCTTAATTTGCAATTACATACTAGAGGTAAATTCATTTTGTTCAAATTGCTGAAGTTTTGTTGTTGATGATGATTAATTTTAACTGCCTAACAGAACCGGTACTAAGAAGTAATGAAGTAAACCCACCGCAAAATGCGCATTTCAGGGGGAGTTAAAAGCCATTTATGCAAGGCTATTGTTTACAGGCTAGGTAGGTTTAGGTCAATAATAGCAACGCTATATAAATGTATTTAGAACCCGCCCGAAGGGGGCGAAAAGGAAATGGCGTATAATTAGTCTCTAAAGGTGCGACTGCACTCGAAGCCTAGTATCTTTAAAAAGCAATGTGATAAAGTGATTCCACTGACAGGTAATAATGTAGTTGCAGCAAATTTATGATCACTCAGAATATTCAGATAGAACCCAAGAAGCCGGCAATATGGCTGATATTTAACGCGGAAAAATTAATCCAGTACATTGATCATCCAGGGCTAATGAAAACTACCTGGGAACAATTGACTTTTGCCCATGCATATCGAGATCAAATTGTCCAAATAGGCTCCCACGACGAACAGCCCTGTTATATGGTTGATATGGGCAATGAGCAAGTTGCAGACGAGAGCCTTCAAGCAATAAGCTTGCGCGCCATGCTCATGCAAAGTGACCTGGCACTTTTTGGCATAGCTTCCCGAGCCTGGCAAATAGCTTTATTTATGCGCACTCATCGGTTTTGCGGACAATGTGGATCCACTATGAAGCAAATTAATTGGGAGATGGCTGTGCAGTGCTCACGCTGTAATCACCGATGTTATCCTCGAATTTCGCCGTGCATTATCGTCTCCATCAGAGACGGAGATAGATTACTTCTCGCTCAAGGCAAACCGCAAAAATCTCGTCAGATGTTTTCAACTTTGGCAGGTTTCGTTGAAAGTGGCGAGACACTGGAACAGGCTGTTCATCGGGAGGTATTTGAAGAAGTGGGCATCAAAGTGAAAAATTTACGCTATTTTTCTAGCCAGCCATGGCCATTTCCCCATTCTTTGATGGTTGGTTTTTTGGCCGATCATGATTCTGGTGATATATGCGTAGACGGTCATGAAATTTTAGAAGCCCATTGGTACCCTTATAAGGATTTACCAAACATCCCACCGCGTTTTTCGATTGCAGGACAGCTCATCGCGCAAACCATTAAAGATATTGAGCAAGATCTGAATACATCGAACATATAAACGACCCAACTAAAAAACCCCACTTAAAGTGGGGTTCGAATATTTTAGCGCGTTGGTCTCATGATATGAGCTTCTTGTTTTTTGGTTTTGCTTTCGCCGACTTGTTATAGCAGAGTTTATCCGAATTAGGCAAGTTTTCAGCAAATTTAACTTGATTAGGCGTTTATTTGCCAACTAAAGCAGATATAATGACGCGCTTTTTCCCATGGTCGCCACATATTAAAATAGAGGATAGTAATGCAGGAGTTAAAAAACGATCGGTATTTAAAGGCTTTACTGCGCCAACCTGTTGACGTGACTCCGGTCTGGATGATGCGCCAGGCAGGACGTTATTTACCTGAGTACAAGGCAACCAGAGCCCAAGCCGGTGACTTTATGTCCTTGTGTAAAAATGCTGAGTTAGCCTGTGAAGTGACAATGCAACCACTCCGTAGATTCGATCTGGATGCCGCTATTTTGTTTTCTGATATTTTAACCATTCCGGATGCAATGGGTTTGGGCTTGTATTTTGAAAACGGCGAAGGACCAAAGTTTGAACGTCCACTCACTTGCATGGCTGACATTCAAAATCTACCCGCACCTGACCCAGAACAAGAACTCGCTTATGTGATGAATGCAGTGCGTACTATTCGTAAAAATCTTCAGGGTCAGGTTCCGTTGATTGGGTTTTCCGGCAGCCCCTGGACACTAGCTACCTATATGATTGAAGGAGGAACAAGCAAGGCGTTCACCAAAATCAAAAAAATGGCCTTTAGTGATCCACAAGCCTTGCATTTATTGCTTGATAAATTAGCTGATTCAGTAATCCTCTACCTCAATGCACAAATTGCTGCAGGTGCGCAATCAGTAATGGTATTCGACACTTGGGGTGGTATTTTATCGCCACGAGACTACAAAGATTTCTCCCTACAATACATGCATAAAATTGTTGATGGACTGACACGTGAAAACGATGGACGTCCTGTTCCGGTCACCCTGTTCACCAAAAATGGTGGGATGTGGCTTGAATCAATTGTGGCTACAGGTTGCGACGCAGTTGGCTTGGATTGGACCATCGATATCGCCGATGCTAAAAAACGCGTTGGCCACAAAGTTGCCCTCCAGGGCAATATGGATCCATCCATGTTATATGCAAGCGCTCCGCGTATAGAACAGGAAGTGCAAACCATTTTAGATGGTTATGGCCGTGGCCCAGGTCATGTATTCAATCTTGGACACGGCATCCACCTTGATGTGCCACCAGAAAATGCCAAAGTGTTCGTTGATGCGGTGCACAAGCTAAGCAAACCTTTTCACGCCTAAATGGCTTTAGACTCCCGCTGAAACGCGCAGTTTGTGCTGGTATGGGTATAGATGTAAAAAGCCTGTCAATTGACAGGCTTTTTTAATCTTATTTGTGCGCCCTGAAATACTTTTATCTGGCATATAACTCATTTAAATAGGCCGCAATACGCACCCCTGCCATTTGCATTCTAATCGTTGCAGTGGGCAAATGCTGATACAAATAGTTCCAGGAAATTTTT
>JBLHNW010000322.1:0-5011 GCA_047622205.1 Paraglaciecola sp. | reverse complement strand
CAAACCCAACTTGGGTTTGCGACAACTGCAGTTGTCAGCATCGAAATGGGGGCAGATTAAAACATCATCAAACTTCACCCCCTGGCTGCTGAAGAAATCCATCATTTTGTTATGAGCTACATCAAAGTCAGCTTGAGGAAAACTATCGGTGCCCAGGCCATCCTGATTTGACACCATGACTAAACGAAAGCCTGACTGTTGAAGTTTACTTAAAACAGGTAAAACCATGGGTTCAAATACCAGCTTCTCCAGGTTGTCGAGTTGTTTATCAACAGCGGGCTCCTCAACAAGGGTGCCGTCGCGGTCGATAAATAAAATACTTTGCTGACTCATGCTGTTTTTTCCTGTGGTGCAAAAAAGCTCGTTATATTAGTAAGTAATTTTTCATTTTGTTCGGCGCTACCAATGGTAATACGTAGGCAATTTTCTAAATTAATTTGCTTAGATTGATCGCGGATTAATACGCCGTTGCTAACCAAATAGTCCATAAGTGCTTGTTTTCGCGGATGGCGAAACAATATAAAATTAGCCTTCTCGTCTCCAACTAATTCTATGTCTGTTATTTGCGCAAGTGCTTGCTTGATCTTACTTCTTTCAGCTTTGATGCTGATCACTTGCTGACTCATCTGCCTAAGCCCGTGTTTGCTCAGAGCCTGGGCCGCTATCTGCGCTACGGGGTTTGGCACAGGGTAGGGGGCAATGACTTTCATTAAAGCGTTAATGATATCGGCTGCTGCGAGAGTAAAACCACAGCGCAAACCCGCCAGAGCAAAAGCTTTGGAAAGGGTGCGAAGAATAACTAAGTTAGGATACTGCTGCAGTTGCATGGCCCAGTTATTGGCCAGATCAAATTCTATATAAGCTTCATCGACCACCACTAAGGCAGAGTCCGCAAAATGCTCAATAACCTGTTGCAATTGGGCTTTGCTGACAGTGGTGCCAGTTGGATTATTAGGCGAGCAAATAAATACTAGATTCACTTTACCTTTAAAGGTATTTATTGCGGGTATATCTAACGAAAAATCATTTAGTAATGGTGCTTTCTCGATGCCTACATTGCAGGTTTCTGCACTAATAGCGTACATACCGTAGGTAGGAGGACAAATTAAGATGCTGTCTTGTCCTGGGGTGCAAAAGGTTCTGATCAATAACTCTATGCCTTCATCGGCACCGCGACTGATTAAAAGTTGAGTTGAATTAACACCAGCATACTTAGCATACGCTTCAACCACCTCGGGTGGTTGGCAATCGGGGTAACGATTAAAATTGCTGGAGTCAATCTCATATGAATTGGTAAAGGATGATTCATTTGCATTCAACCAGATTTGATTTTCCCCCGAATCAGCAGAAGAAAATAAGCGCCTGGCAGACTCATAAGGTTTCAGTGCCTTTAGGTTATCAGCTAACAAACTGTTTACTAAATCGGTCATTTTTGATCATCACCTAGTCTTAGGGCTACCGCTTGTTTATGTGCATCCAAACCTTCCGCATCGGCCAAGTCCATAATAGCCTCAGCGATGTTTTTTAAACCGTCATAGCTTAATTCCTGAACCGTGTAACGACGGATAAAGTCTGCGACTCCTAGACTAGAATATTTGCGAGCATACCCGTACGTTGGTAATACGTGATTGGTACCACTGGCATAATCACCAGCGGATTCAGGAGACCATGGGCCAATAAATATCGAACCGGCATTTTGCAGTTCTGATAAACAATCTCTGGGATTTTCTACCTGGACAATTAAGTGTTCAGGGGCATACAAATTACTCACATCAATTGAGGACTGCAGGCTATCGCTTAAAATATAGCGACTGTGCTGCATGGACTGTTCCGCGATATATTTACGACTTAAAGTGGTCAACTGTGCATCGACTTCTATTTCGACCGTTCTTATCAATTCCTCACTATCTGACACCAAAATAGCTTGTGAATCGGCACCGTGTTCTGCCTGTGATAATAAGTCAGCTGCAACAAAAACCGGATTAGCGCTTTCGTCTGCGATTACCAGCACTTCTGATGGGCCAGCTGGCATGTCAATAGCAGGGCCTGCCGGCATCATGCCTACTTGTTGTTTGGCTTCGGTCACAAAGCTATTACCTGGACCGAAAATTTTATCTACTTTGGCGATAGACTTTGTGCCCAAAGCCAATGCAGCAATTGCTTGCGCTCCGCCGACCAAATAAATTTCGTCTATTTCACAAAGTTTGGCTGCATAACAAATTTCTGCAGGCACGCCACCGGATTTATCCGGAGGAGTACACAGTACTTTCCTGCGACAACCAGCCACCTGGGCCGTGGCACCGAGCATTAATACTGTGGAAATAAGCGGTGCACTGCCGCCAGGGATGTACAAACCGACTGATCCCAGCGGCGCATGTTTAAGTTCACATACTACACCTGGTGTAGTCTCGACTTTAATGTCTAGTGGTCGTTGAGCTTCATGAAATTTGCGAATATTGCTGTAAGCAAGTTCTATTGCATTTTTTACTTGGGGGCTAATATCCAATTCGGCTCGTCTTACATGGCTAGGATCCAAAGTAAGATCTTCTAAGGCTACACCATCAAAACGTTCGGTGAGCTGATACAACGCATCATCGCCTTGCGTGCGCACTTGGTCAATAATGTCTGACACTAGTTCACTAAGCTTTTTATTATCAGCCATCGCAGGTCTACTTAATAAAAGGATTTTCTGTGCTTTGTTTAATTGTGCCCAAATTTGCATATTCGTTAACTCGCTTAATTTATCTGCGCCACTAACCCATCATCTTTTCAATGGGCATAACTAGAATTGAGCTACAGCCAAGTGCTTTAAGCTTTTCCATGGTTTCCCAGAACAAGGTTTCAGAACTGACAACATGAATGGCAACAACTTCTGTATTACCAGAAAGTGGCAAAACGGTTGGGGTTTCTGAGCCTGGCAATAAACTCTTCACTTGCTCCAGATAGGCTTTGGGTGCATGCAACATGATGTATTTACTTTCTTTGGCTTGCATAACGCCATCCATGCGCGGCAACATACGATTGATGAGCGCCTGCTTATCTTCAGACATTTCACCCGCACGTTGAATAAACACTGCTTTTGATTTGAAAATTATTTCTTCTTCCTGCAAACCATTAGCTTCTAATGTCGCACCTGTAGAAACCAGATCACATATCGCGTCAGCCACTCCAGCTCGCGGAGCGACTTCAACGGATCCTGTTAACATCACTGTGCTGGCACTAACATTATTTTGCTTGAAATAACGTTCTAACAAAAATGGGTAAGTAGTGGCAATCTTTTTTCCTTCAAGAGACTGTATACCCTGATAATCGAATTCATTTGGAACCGCAATAGATAAGCGACAACCGCCGTAATCGAGACGACGCAATTCAATATATTGATGTTCTTTACCAGCGGCTTCGCGCTCAAGCATTTTTTCCTCTAACTCGTTCTCACCGATAAAACCCAAATCAACCACACCATCCATGACCAAACCAGGGATGTCGTCATCACGTACACGCAGTAAATCGATAGGCTGGTTGGTTGAATGAGCGATCAATAAACGGTCACGAATTTGCAGTTTTATGCCTATGGCTTTAAGTAGAGCAATGCTGTCATCGCTTAGACGGCCTGACTTTTGAATCGCTATACGTAATCTGTTGCTATCACTCATTACTTATTGTCCTGTTTATAAATTTTGTTAAATCAAATTGCGTTTCAAACTCACCATGACTTGAAACAAAAAACCCTCGAAAGTTTCCTTCCGAGGGCTCGTTATTTATTTACGCCACAGGAAGGAATCGATAGACCTTCCAGCACGAACCTGAAAGGTTATGCCATATGATGGTGGAGGTTCATTTGTACGTTTTTATCTGTCATGTTTATGTTCTGTGGTCGCTGTCCGACTGAGGGCGCAAACATTATCGAATTGGTCTGATTAATGCAATAGTAATTTGCTTAACTTGAATGAATTTTGGTACTTACATATACCCAAAATCATTGGAATTGTATGGTGGCGGAAAATGATTGAGACCCCATGAGCATAGTCCGCTAAGTGATTGGGGCGGATGGGTGTAGCCAACAGACATGCAGTTTCAAGGATGAAGGGTATTTCATAAGTGATCTGAATGAACGGATTCAGAGTTCAGGCTGGAAGTCATAGCAAGGCACAACATATTGTGAATAGCATTACTTCTTAAAATGTCGCAATTAGAGTTTTGAACTTGTGCAATTAAAGTAACTCTATGAAAGTATGATATATTAAAAAATATCTGTACAAAAAATAATCATCTTGGTGGTGTATGAGCAGCGATTTACTTTTTTCAATATTACCTCGACAAGGCAAAGTGCCAATGTCTCACGACGAGGGGAAAGTTCAACAGGTCAGTAAAGGAGCAAAGTTACGCGCCTTGAGTGACGAAGAAAAAGAGCTGCATGCCGAAGAACTTGTGGTTCATGAGAAATACCAATCCCAAAAAGATAATCAGGCTCACACCAGCCAAGAAAACAGCAGTGAAACTGCGCAAGAAATAATTGCAGATAGCACTGATAAAACAGAGGGCGAACCCACGGAAGAAAAAGATAAAGGGCCCAAACATTTGGACATATATGTTTAGCCGTCCACCTAAATTGCAGGGTATAAATCACCGATTTGGATTATTCTGCATCGAGGCTGATATTTTTTAGAATTATGACTCAATTAAATCTTACAGACGACAATGTGCCATGGCTCCAATTACAGCCTGTGACAGACCAGTATAATTTTTGCAGCAATTATTGGTGTTTGGCTTTTTCGTGAAGCCTTCGCAATCCATCGTATTACCATTTCAATTATAGTGATGCTGAAGTGGCTAGTTTGAGTCTACCTGCTGTGCCCGTTTCCTAGCCATCCAGATCCCCATTCACCTTGCAATCACTCAATACTACGTATTAATTTTAATTCAGTTGCACCTGTTTAACATCGCTTATATTTACAGTTTGAAATTCTTCAATTTTCACCAAAAACCCGAAACTTCCTTGCATACTTCTAGT
>JBLHNW010000321.1:0-5012 GCA_047622205.1 Paraglaciecola sp. | reverse complement strand
GCCCAATCGGTGATAAAAGGTTGCAACGCTGCTAGTTCAATTTCAACGCCCGAATACATCAAGGCTGTGGCGCCAAGACTACGTGGTAATTCGAGTAACAATGGTGTTTTATCAGTAAGGGCATTGTGATAAAGCTCAGGCAAGCCAAATAAAGCAGAAAGCAGGGCACCTTTTAGGGACGAGGCAACTGCATAATGATTATTGTAAGTGCTAATCGAATCCAACATGGGAAGTTCTGCACCGTCAATTTGCAGCAACAGCAATACCTTACTATCTGGGGAAACCGCACAATAGACAGGTTCTGCCGGGTAGTTAATGCCTTGAACTCCCGCTTCAAACTGCAATTCTTTACGCTGTTGGTAGTTTTCAATATCCAGCAAACTATACTTGGCCATAAGCGTTTTCGCGGTCGCTGGATAGGAAAGGGGGAACATATTGTCTTGCTGAACGATGGGTTGATACAAATTCGCATCGGCCCAAATATGCATGGCATGGCTATTAACGAAACATAGAACAAAAAAAGTACTAATAGGTAAACCCAGCTTACGCTTTGATAAACGTTCTTTTCGTTGCCAAAGTGCATTAGCGACAATCAGTTGAAAAGATAACCACACAATAAATAGCAACAGTAAGAAGCCCCATTGTTGCCAACCAAATTCAGCCATTGCGGTCTGAGCTTCATCACGAATCAATTGAGCAGAACCAAAACTTAAATGGACACCATATTTGTTATATAAAAGTGCGTCAAAGCCCAGCAACGCCATGGCCAAAGCGGCAAATACTGAACTAAGGCTTTTGACTACCTTGGCATTGGGAACCAGATAACATAGAGGCAAAATAAATATCACAAAACCAAAAAAGGTCAGAAAGCCAATATGGCTCACCCAGTTAGTAAACAGGAAACTGGTGCCCAGTAGTGTGCCAGGAGCTGGGGAATTCAAAATATACACTGCGGCAATGATGATCGCGACCAACATATTGAGCAGTGCAAACCAATGTCCCCAGTTAACTAGCTGTGTGACGAGTTTTCTGCGTGGTGTTTCGGTAAGTAGCATATAATTTTTATTTTCCGTTGATACTTTTTAACAGCACTTGTGTAAACTGTGCGGCCATTTCGCTGCGCTGATTTTCGTTCACCTGCTGTTGGAAAATATTAGTGATGACGTTGCCTAGTGCCATAAGTGATAAATCTCGACTTGCCTGATTTTTCTCTATAGCAAGGATGATGTCATGCATTAGAGCTTCAAATTGGCTATCCGAATATTTGGATTGTTGGGGCATAGTGTTTTTCTCGAGTTTATTCGGGCAACGTAATTAGCGCGATAGTAACAATGGTCTGGTAAAAATGCGAGTAAAGCAAGCATTCTCGTATAAGTTGTGATTGAACAAAAATCGTTCAAAAACACTGTATTGCATTCATTATGCGAGCTAGGCATACAAGTAAAAGTTAAGAAGGTACAAGCGTGAGTGCGTTGATTCATCATTTTGTGGTACATCAGCTTGCTGTGAATGAGCAGCAAGAATTAAAACTTTTTCCAAGAAATAGTTGTTTTGAAATTAGTCCGGCGATTGAAGATCTTGCGCAGCAGATCAATCATGCGTTCAACACCAAACCTGGTAAAGGGGTTGGTGGATTTATTGAAGCGAGTTCACCGAATGCCGAAAACGAAAACGAAAACGAAAACGAAGACGGTTCAGTGTCAACTGCAAGCGGTGAGTTCAAAACAATACTGAGTGAAATGCTTAGTGAGCAAGGTGATTTCGTAGAGTTTAGTATCACCGCTGCTGAGTTATTGAAAAAATCACTAATTGAAATGGCGAGTATCGAAACCGGTTTTGTGATTTTCAGCCATTATCAGTTTCTGGCCACGGATTACTTGATGATCGCGATCATTAATACCAAACAACATGTGGAAATCAATCGTGATCTGGAATTGACCAGTAGCGACCATTTAGATCTGGCAAAAATGCAATTAGCTGTGCGGATTGATCTGACCCAGTTGGCAGTGACACCTGAATTGCAACGTTATGTCAGTTTTATCAAGGGTAAGATGGGACGAAAGGTTTCAGACTTCTTCATGCATTTTATTGGCTGTGAAGAGCTAGTTGATATTAAACAGCAAAATAAACAATTGCTGAGTTCGGTTGACGCCTTTTTAGCGTCTGAGCAATTAGATCCTAGTGAGAAGCACCAGTCACGCCAAATAGTATCTGACTATTACAAAGAAAAGCTTGAGCACGGTGAAGACATTCAAATTAAAGAATTGGCTAATAAGTTGCCTAAAGAGGATGAAAGTCAGGATTTTTATCACTTTGTGAAAAACTCTGAACAGGCCGTTGAGGAACACTTTCAGGCTGATCGAAGTGCACTCAAAACCCTAGCGAAATTCAGCGGGCAGGGCGGCGGGATATCATTAAGCTTTGAACGTAAACTACTTGGTGACAGGGTGAGTTATGATCCGGGTTCTGATACCTTGATGATCAGGGGGATCCCACCCAATTTAAGAGATCAACTGACAAAAGCTAAAAGCTGATATATTTTTTTATAAAGATTTATAATTGTGATTAATTTGAACAGGGCAACACCAAGCGACTATGCAACTATTTGTTAACGATTTAACCGTTATGGATTTTTCCTATTTATGCCCCGAGCGCGGCATGGTGGGGGAAAGCTGGATTGTGGACGTAATTCTAAACGGCGATCTAAACGAAGAGAGTATGGTACTGGATTTTTCCAAGGTCAAAAAACAACTTAAACAACTGATCGACGAGTATGTTGATCACAAGTTGCTGGTACCCGTTGAACATGCTTTTAGTCAAATTGAGCATGACCAAAAAACTGATCGAGTAAAGGTTGAATTTATGCGCCCAAACGGTCGCTCAATACACCTTAGTTGTCCGGCCGAAGCCTATGCTTTTGTTTACGCCGATCAAGTCACCATGCCTTCAGTGAGCCAATACCTAAAAGACGTTATTGCCACTCACTTACCTGAAAATGTGCAGGGTATTGAACTTAATCTGCGTGCTGAGATTATTAACACGCCTTATTATCATTATACCCATGGGCTTAAAAAGCATGATGGCAATTGTCAGCGTATTGCCCACGGCCATCGTTCCAAGATAACTATAATTGAAGATCAAAGCGATAGTTTGAAATGGCAACAATACTGGGCTGACAGGTGGTGTGATATTTACGTAGGTTCAAAAGAAGACATAGTAGAACCATCGAAGATCAGTTTTTCCTTACGCGACAATTTCGCTGAGCATTTTCTGTTTGCTTATCAAGCTTCTCAGGGATGGTTTGAGCTGGCGATCCCTAAAGCCGAATCTGAGCTGGTGGATACCGACACAACGGTCGAGTGCTTGGCCCAGTATATTGCCGATGAGCAGAAGCGTCTGTCACCAAACGCAGACTTTAAGGTATTGGCCTATGAAGGTGTTGGTAAAGGGGCGATCGCATATGCTTAAGTTTATATTCTGTTTTGCTGCATTTTTACTGACAAATGCCACCTTGCTTAACGCATTGGAATTAAACGGTGAGTTAACCCAAGGCAGTTTAATTCGCGGTCAGCTTGAGCCAGGAAGTCGGCTTTGGTTAAATGAACAAGAAGTCAAAGTAGCGGATAGCGGGCATTTTGTGTTTGGTTTTGGTCGTGACGCCAAACTTAAACACCAGCTTAAATGGCGTGATGTACAAGGTAATGATCAAACTGAATCGCTGGAAATCAGCCCTAGACAATACGATACGCAAAAAATAGAAGGGATTGCCAGCAAATATGTGTCTCCTCCTAAAGAGGTGCTTGAGCGAATTCGTCAAGATAACCAACAAGTTGCTAAAGCTCGTAAGTTGAATGATGACAGAATAGACTTTAGCCACGATTTTATCTGGCCAGCAGCAGGGCCGATAAGTGGAGTATATGGAAGCCAGCGGGTATTTAATGGCGTACCAAAACGTCCTCACTTTGGTGTCGATGTGGCAGCACCGACGGGTACCCCAGTTTATGCTCCAGCAGATGGCGTTATTAGCTTGTTTGTTCCTGATATGTATTATTCAGGAGGAACCATGCTCATTGACCACGGACATGGTGTGTCATCGACCTTTCTGCATCTGAGCAAAGGCCATGTTGCAGCCGGTACCGTTGTGAAACAAGGGCAATTGGTGGCAGAAATAGGAGCCACAGGACGGGTCACCGGCGCTCATCTTGATTGGCGCATCAATTGGTTCAAAGAACGACTCGATCCAGCATTGTTGGTACCAAAGCGCTAGATATTGACATGTGTTAATAGAATTAGCTTTACGCTCTCTTCCCCATTGAAATAGCGTATTGATGAATTACTGAGTTATTTCATCATGTGTTAGATAAGACAGTGGCTGAGTATTTGCCAAACTTAGCTGAACGTATTGAATATGCCGATCAAATTACCTTGCGTATGATGGTAAAGCATCGCAGTGGTATCCCTAATTTTACCGATCAAGAGGGATTTGATTGGGCGTCCAACTCACTTGATGTATTAAGCTTAGTATTAGACAAACCCGCTGATTTCGCTCCAGGAACCGATTACGCTTACTCCAATACAAATTACCTATTGCTTCAAAAAATAATGACTGAAACCCTAGGTTATAATTATACCCGTTACATTAAAAATGAGATCCTTTCACCACTCGGATTAAATCACACTTATTTCTCCATCCACGAGGTCGAAACTGAACAGCTCATGAGCGGATACTATGTGGACTATGAGGAAGATCTGAAACACCTCGACCAAGGTTACGTTGCAAGTGCAGAAGACGTCGGTATTTTCTTAAGAGCACTGAACGATGGGAGTTTATTGAAAGAGCAAGAAAGAGAAATATACAGCTTAATATATGAATATGAACATACCGGATGGGTACTCGGCTATTCAAGCATAGCCCGATACCACGCAGATATTGATACCGTAGTCGTTCAATTCACGAATACCACAGGTGAGGACAGAGTCATACTCACTGGCATCGTGTATGAGCGAATTAT
>JBLHNW010000320.1:0-5019 GCA_047622205.1 Paraglaciecola sp. | reverse complement strand
CCATAGATACCTGAGCGTAGGGGTAAATTTGAGTGATTTAAATAAGCGCTCATAAAGTTAAATGCGCCTGATACCGCAATTACCGCATCGCTTGCGCCTGCTAGTGCAAGAATGATTGGAGAGCCGACCATTAAGGCTAAAAACTCCAAAGGATGAGTACGATCACTGCGCGCCGCCCCCATTTTGGTGATGTGGTGGTGAGTCGCATGAATGCGCCACCAGAACAAAAATTTGTGTTGCATGCGATGTAGCCAATAGTAGATAAACTCAACCAAGGTACGTAAAAGAATCGCGGCCAATATGAGTCCTAACATAGATTCTGGTTTAAGCTCGAAATTGAGTGGAGAGGCATCTCTCAGTGCTTTAAATCCTTCGCTGATAGGCGTTTTATAAAAGTTAGAGTAAAAAGGCACCCATATTAGCCCCGAAGTTGCCAACCAAAAGGCATCCTCTGCGAATTCTTTTGGGGTCAAAATCCAATCTTGGCGCTTTGTCCAAATACGCTCAGCAATAAGAATTAAGGGTAAGGGTAGAATAATCATGATGACAGTGAAAAATTCGGCATCGAACCACTGATATGCATAAGCAGAAGCAACAGCAAGCATCGACCCCAAAACTAAAATAGGTTGTGGGAGGCTGAGTAAAAACTGCTTTCTTTTACTTTGTGATTCAGACAATGGTGATGTGTCTTTATCTAATTGTGTGGAGGCTGTTTGTGTTACTTGTTCTTCCATTTGTCATCACTCGCTCAAATATATCAAAGTTGATATCAGCCAGTGCGAACAGACGAAAGCGGCCAAAATGAGAAAAATTACCAGAGGCTACAGGTCACATCTGCTGCTAAATACACGGGGCCGATAGAAATCAAAAACAATATTTCATTAAGAATAATACATAATTGCCTCATCAACCCAATTTTTATTTATGTGCTCTTGGTATCTTCACAAATGTGATTGAAGATGCGACCAAAAAAGTGAGTTGTTAGCATAACTGATGAACGAGGCAGAGATTACGAAAGCACCTGTAAAAATAGGCACCTTAAGTTACGAATGACCAGATACTGTCTCTGCATATTGTGCCTTTCAGGCAAAATTCTATTTGACGTGATTTATGCGAGATTTTAGCTTTTTGAGAATTCCTTTGAGGCTAACCTTCGAGTGGCGTAATCCATAACCGAAAGGGAATAGTGTCGCATATTTATTTTCTTTCTTGCGGTCACTTAATAGATCAGACATAGGCCAGGTGAATGATAATTTTCCATGAAAATCCCAATCACCAAAGAGCACATCACTGACACCTTGTCCTTCAGAACCTGGCAACCAGGCAGCGATAAAAGCTGAAGACTTACCTAATTCTTTATCGATAAGTAAAGTCCTTCCTGAGACCAAAACAACCACTACCGGTATACCTTTATCGGCGATACGTTTTACCGTCTGCAAATCTTCCGGATGCAAACTAGCTAATTCGAGAGTGTTGCCATAGGGCTCCAAAACCTTCATTTGGCCTTTTATTTGTGACCCAGCCTCAATAATAACATTGTCACCGTCGCGGATGTCGCCCATGCCTTCGGCGTAAGGTCGTTCACCAATAACCACAATGGCCACATCATGCAAGGATGCATCCGCTTCACGGCCGGAGGCATCTTTACTTAGCGTGGCGTTTACCGCTACCTGTTGGATACCCTCCCAAATCGAAGTCCCCCCCTTTAAGTTATCGTTACCACTTATACCTTGCCAAGCAATGGTAAAACCACCGCATTGATGTCCTCTGTTATGAGCATTTTTACCTGCAACTAGGATACGAGCGTGTTTTTTCAAAGGTAAAATGTTGTTTTGGTTCTTCAATAACACTAATGATTTTCTAACTGCTTCGCGAGCCACTTCGCGATGTTTTTTACTGCCAAAATCTGCGTGATTGGACCAAATTCGTTCTGATGGGCGGGGCTTATCGAACAGTCCATAGGCAAATTTGACCAACAATATTCTGCGTACGGCGTCATCTATTCTGTCAATATCAACAGTGCCTAGTTCAACATGGCTACGTAGATGCTCAATAAATTTTTTCCAGTTTTCTGGCACCATAAACATGTCTATTCCGGCATTAACGCCTTTAGCTACAGACAAAAAATAATCTTCTGACAAGTAATCAATACCCTCCCAGTCGGATACGATAAAACCATCAAACTCCATCTGGGTTTTTAAAATATCTACTAGAAGGTATTTGTTGCCATGACATTTGTCACCGTTCCAACTGCTGTACGATGCCATCACCGTCATGGCACCCACTTTAAGTGCGGAGTTGAATGGTGGGATATGAATGTGTTCGAGTTGTTTTCTGGAGAGCTGTGTATCTCCGTGATCGATGCCGTGAGTTGTGCCGCCATCTCCTATCCAGTGTTTCACGCAGGCCAGTACACTAGTGTTACCCAGGTCAGTCTGTAAGCTTTTTACAAATTTACCCGAGTATGAAGAGACGATTTTCGGATCTTCAGAATAACTTTCGTAGGTGCGTCCCCAGTGACTATTTTGCGCAACAGCGAGATCTGGTGCAAAGGCCCAGTCAACCCCGGTCACTAGAATTTCTTTGGCAGTCACTCTGGCAATGCGAGTCATTAATTCAGGATCATTGGTGGCGCCTAACCCAATGTTATGGGGAAAAACAGTCGCTCCACTGACATTATTATGACCATGGATGGCGTCAGTACCGTACAAAATTGGAATAGCCAGGTGATCTTCATCTTCGTACATCGAAGCCTCCCAGTAAGCGTCATTCATATCTACCCAGTCTGCAGGTTGATTGTTGCCTGGGCTGGAACCAGCGCCGCTTAATACTGCACCCAGATGATATTTTTTAACATCTTCTGGCGTACTGGTGATGCGTTCACTTTGGGTCATTTGGCCAATTTTTTGATCCAAGGTCATTGTGGACAATAATTCATCGACCTTTTGTTTTAATTCTGGATTTTGCAGTATTCGAACCATTACTTAGCAGCTTTCATTATTATTTTTAATTCCCACGCAAGATGGGTTTGCACAATTATGGATGGATGCCAAACAACCGAGGATTGTACCGGAGTAAAATATTTGATCATTATGAACATAAGTCATTTTTAGTCAATTCATCTTGGATCTCGAATTCAGCCCTTAACTCAGTCTCTGAGCTGCCTCCTATCCAAACATGGAATTGCCCAGGCTCTGTTCTTAGCCGCATCTTACGATCATAAAATGCCAGGTCAGCGCTATCAATAGTAAAACTAACCCGAACGCTCTTTCCCGCGCTGAGATGGACTCGTTTAAAGCCTTTTAGTTCCTTGACCGGACGGGTGACATTGCCAACCAAATCTCTAATGTAGAGTTGTACAACTTCCTCAGCGTCAACATGGCCAGTATTGCTGAGTTCGACACCGACCTCCAGGCTGTCGTCTAAGCCAATAGTATGTTTACTTAAGTTAATATTTTGGTAGCTAAATGTGGTGTAAGACAAACCATAACCGAAACAGAATAACGGCGTGAAATGAGTGTCAAGGTGAGTAGCTGACATGCCTAAGGAGGTCTGAGCTATTCTAACTGGGATATCGTTCATATGTACAAATGAATCATTAGTGGCCGGTTTGCCGGTGTTTTTTTGCCCATAATACAAGGGGATTTGACCCACGGTACGCGGAAAAGTTACCGGTAACTTACCTGAGGGCGAATGCACGCCAAATAGCAGATCGGCAATCGCTGTGCCGCCCATTGTACCTGGATGCCAGGCATATAGAACGGCATCGACCATGGGCAGAATCTTATCTAGAGTTAGAGGTCTTCCAGCCATCACTACCAAAACTATTGGTGTACCAGTTTCAGCTATTGCGGCAATTAATTGTTCCTGACAACCAGGTAAGTTAATGTTTGAGCGGCAGTGTGCTTCGCCAGACAAAATAGACTCTTCGCCGAGACACATAACTGCTACAGCAGAAGACTTGGCAATTTTAATTGCATGTGAGAAACCACTTTGGTCGTCGCTGCGGGAAGTGTTCATAGCTTTGGAAAATTGCACGGCAACTGTATCACCGACAGCATCCCGAATGGCCTGTAAACAGGTCACAGAATGCTGCGCCTCACCATCAAATATCCATGTCCCAAGTTGCTCATAAGCATCGTCTGCCAAAGGACCAATAACAGCTAATGACTTAATGTTTTTTGCACTAAGGGGTAATATTTCATAATTGTTTTTTAATAATACACAGCTTTTTGTCGCTGCTTCCCTGGCCACGGCTAAATGTTCATCGCAAACAAGGGCAGGCAGCTTATCCGCTTCAATATATGGATTTGAAAATAGATCCAGTTCAAATTTTAGGCCTAAAACATTGGCGACCATTGTATCGATCTGTGTAACGCAAATTCTTTTTTCTTCGAGTAGAGAATGTATATGTTGCCGGTAAGTGGTACTGACCATTTCCATATCAATACCAGCGTTAAGAGCTTCGAATGCCGCCTCTTTATCATTTTCCGTAAAACCATGCACGGTTAACTGACGGATTGAGTCCCAGTCACTGACTACAAAACCATCATAATTCCATTCTTCACGGAGTACTTGTTTCATCAACCATTCATTACCCGTAGCCGGAACACCGTTTAAATCGCTAAATGATGCCATAAAGGTTGCCACACCGGCTTCTGCTACTGCTTTAAATGGAGGTAAATAGACGTTTCTTAGTTCATTTTCGGGAATGTTTGTAGTGCTATAATCCCGGCCACTTTCTGCTGCACCGTAACCAGCAAAATGTTTCGCACAGGCAGCGATTGAGCCTACATCCCCGAGGTTATCTCCTTGAAATCCTTTTACCATAGCGACACCAAGCACACTGCATAAGTAAGGGTCTTCACCCAAACTTTCGGCGATTCGTCCCCAGCGTGGATCGCGACTAATATCGATCATCGGTGCGAAAGTCCAATTCACCCCGCAGGTGGCGGATTCCAGGGCGGCTATTCTTGCTGCCGATTCAACCAGCTCTGGTGACCAAATAGCGGCCTGGCC
>JBLHNW010000319.1:0-5024 GCA_047622205.1 Paraglaciecola sp. | reverse complement strand
CATTTTTAAAATTAGGCGCTAGTGCTGCCACTGTTGGCGCATTAGCTCCTTTAGTCGTAAAAGCAAACTCTGCTGATATAAATTGGGATGAAGAGCACGAAATTATTATTATCGGGTCAGGCTTTGCCGGATTAGCCGCGGCGGTTGAAGCGGGGAAATTAGGTGCAAAAGATATTGTCATCTTTGAAAAGCTCGGCGTTTACGGTGGTAATAGCACTCTTAATGCTGGTCAAGCCTGTTTCGCCAATACCGATCTTCAAAAAAATCTTGGCATTGAAGACAGCGCCGAACTTATGGTTCAGGACCAACTCAAGTCTGGTCGCGGTTATGCAAGTGAAGAGCTACTAAGACACAGCGCAGAACTCGGGCCTTATATTTATCAACTTACCAAAGACTGTGGCTGCGTTTACCGCGACCATATAATTAATACGGGCGGCACCAGCGCCACTCGCAGTCATCAAGTGGTAGAGCGCAGTGGTGCTGGATTTATCCGTCCAATGTTAAAAACAGCTCGTAGTTATGGCGTAAAAACAAAAATCCGTCATAAATTCGAACATTTAATCACGGCTAAAAACGGAAAGGTACTCGGTGTTCAAATTCGCCGCGGCTACCATTTCGGTCACGAAGACTCAGGTGAATTGATTAATGTTAGGTCCGAGAAAGGCGTACTGATTGCAACGGGTGGCTTTGGTGCCAACGTGAGTTTCCGCCAAGCACTCGACCCAACTTTAGGCTCTGAAGTGGGTTGCACTAACGCTCGTGGTGCCACTGGTGATGGCCTTATAGCGATGCTTGCTGAAGGAGCTATGCCTGTACATTTAAGTTTTATTCAATCAGGCCCATGGGCATCTCCGGATGAAGGTGGTTTTGGCTATGGTGCAGGTTTCTCTTTGTATAACTTTCCCCATTCAATCGCAATTGACCGAAATACAGGCGAGCGTTTCATGAACGAAACCGCGGATCGTAAAACCCGCGCAGACCTCGAAGTTCAACGTCGAGATAAAGACGGTAAACCAAATCCTGCCTTACTAATTGCACCTAAACATGAAGCGCAAAAAGATCCTTCAATGGCTAACGTACTCAAATATAACGTGGCTTGGGAATTCAGCAGTGTTGATGCCATAGCCAAGCATTTTGAACTACCCGCTAAGCAGCTTAAAAAACAAATTGATGATTGGAATAAATACGTTAAAGCCGGCAAAGACCCCCAATTTGATAAGCGTATGGACATGAGTACAGGGATCTACCTAACCGCTCCATTCATTGTTCAGCGCCTGTGGCCAAAAGTTCATTATTGCCAGGGTGGTATTCAAATTAATGTCCATGCCGAAGTTATTGCCGCTAAAAATGGCGAGAAAATCCCAGGTCTATATGCCGCTGGAGAAGTATCCGGTGGAGTACATGGCGTGAGTCGTCTCGGTGGTTGCTCAACACCTGAGTGCATGGCATTCGGTGTCACTGCTGCACGTTCAATGATGAAAGCATAAGGAATATAAAAATGAAATTTATCAAAACATTACTTGTGCTTGTTCTAGGTAGTTGTATCGCATTATCGGTGCAAGCTCGCGATAAACGTGACTATCACGAAATGGTTTATGACTCGGGCTGTAAAACCTGCCATGACCAAGGGTTGAAAACTTTTCCTTCTGATGAGTCTTGCCTTCAATGCCACAACATGAGTGATTTGGCAGAACAAACAAAACGTGAAGGTCATGAGGCCAGACAGAACCCCCATGACAGTATGCATTATGGCCAGGAAGCACCTTGCATGGAATGCCATGGTGAACATACCTCAAAGCAAGCAATTTGTATGGATTGCCATAACTTCGACTATCCAAAATTCAAACAGTAAAAACGTAAATAAACTAAGGAATAAATGATGAAAAAAATACTAGCAGCTTCGGCAATACTCATCACAGGATATGCCGTCGCAGGTGACAAACCTGCCGATCAACCTTGGCACAATGAAAGGCCGACTCTCTCTACCATCAACGCCCCAACTAAAGTCATGCCGATGGTGTGTAAGCAAGAACAAGCAATGGCTTACCTTAAAGAGCTAAAGTCTGGTGAAAAAGATATTTATAACATCAAGTCAAACGATCATGGTGGTAAAGGTGCAAACGACTCTGGATGGTTAACTTGGCGAGTCGATGACCCAAGTAACTTAATCCCGTGCCCTGAAGGTGGCGCGAGTGCAACTGAAGTAGGAATGTGCTGGAAAGAGCTAAACGATGAACCCACCGTTATCGGTTTAGTCCGTGTTGCACCCGGTACTGCAGCGCCTCATTACCATCGCGAGATGGAATGCTACTACGGCATTAGTGGCCAAGGTCTTACTTGGGCACAAGAACGCATGCAACCATTTAGTCCTAAAGACTATATTGAGATCCCAAGTAAAGCGATGCACTACACACCTAACACTTATGATGACCAAGATTTGATTTATATGTACTGGTTCCCATTAGATGGCAAGTTCTCAACATTTAAGTATCAGTGGCCTCAAGACGTAGGTCCTGGTGAGCAACTGATGTTCGACTTCATTCCATACACCAACTCTAAATTAGTTCGTTCTGGCAACGGTGGTTACGGTTGGGATGTCGTTCAAAAGTCCAAATAATCACACTCAATCCATAACCTGAGAAGGAGGCCAATATTATTGGCCTCCTAAAAAATATGAACAAACTGATCCTGATATTTAGCTTATTGTTTAGTTCGAGCCTTTTTGCTGAAGAAGCGATACCTATTCTCTGGCACAACTTGGCACCTGGATCCGCAGATCTACCAGCTGAAACTAATGTCAATCCAGCCCTAGACGGCAGGGAAGTGATTATTCCTGGATTTGTGGTGCCCTTAGATGGCAAGAATACTGGCTATATTAAGAATTTCTTATTAACACCACAGCAAGGTGCTTGCTTTCATAAACCTCCGTCGCCGTCAAATCAGTTGATCCATGTTTCTTTTGATATACCCATTGCGATCCCTGATTTAGAGCAGCCGATGTATATCGTTGGCACGCTAAAGGTGAAAAATGCCCAAGCCGGATTTGCTAAAACGGGTTATCAACTAAAAGGGATAAAAGTGATCCCTTACCCAGTGAAAATAGCAGCTGCTTCAAACGAACAAGATCACCAACACTAAATTGCTAGATAAATAAGAAAAAGGTAATGATGATGAAAATAAATACTAGATTTATGCTTTCTGTAATGGCAACCGCGATTACATTTTCTGGTACCAATGCTTTTGCAGAAGCGCAAACGGAAGGCATAAATATTGGTGGCGCTGTTCGTGTTAACTACGCCTACAAAGATTATAGTGAAGTATCAAAAGACAAAGTCGGTGACATAAGCTTTGATATGGCTGCGATTAAATTTAATGGGAAAAAAGGTGATTGGGGACTAGCGGCTGAATATCGTTTTACTTCAGATACAAATTATATTAAATACGGATATGGCTTTTATGATCTAGACCCTAACTGGCAACTTCAGTTTGGTATCAACAAAGTTCCATTTGGTAACGCAGAGTTTATCTCTAATAGTTTTTGGTTCGGTCTCCCTTACTACCTGGGTTTTGAAGATGACCATGATATTGGTATTAAAGCTGTCTACGAAAATGATGGTTGGCATACTGATTTAGCATTCTATAAAAATCCTGAATATGGCTCTAGCGAGAACAAGCGTTACGCTACAGATATCTATACCGGCACCATAAATGGGACCGAGTATAGTAATGAAGAAACGAACCAAATTAACGTTCGACAGACCTATACTTTTGAACATAATGGTGGATCAACAACCATAGGAGGCTCTGCACAATTTGGGCAGATTTATAACAATAAAACAGCTAGTAACGGCGACCGTTACGCTGTGGCTCTGCACCTTGAATCAAGGTTAAATGGTTGGAACTTACAATTACAAGCTCTACAGTATGAATACAATGCAGCAGATGCAGAAGACCCAAACAAAATAGGTGTCTCTGTGGTGAGTTGGCAGTACGAGATTGCAACTCAAGGTCAGTCATACAGCGCTAACATTGCTAAGACTTTCAACACCGATTGGGGAAGTGTTAAGTGTTATAACGATTTTGGATTAATGACTCCGGATGTTGATGGCGATGATTACGACAACAGCATTCAGAACGTCACTGGTTGTGCAGTTTCAGCAGGTCAAACTTATACCATGATAGATTTTATAATGGGTAAAAACATGACATTCTCAACAGCCAACAACGATCATGTTGGCTTGCCTGAAATTGGAAATGACTGGGATAAACGTATCAATATTAACTTTGGTTATTACTTCTAAACCGTTGTGTTAGCCAATGATTTTTTGTTTATATCTCCCCCGATTATTAACAAAACTCTGAAGGTAATTAGACTTTTTTAGATATATTTATAAACAACATACCAATTGAATAATCTATTCTCTTTCAATATTTAATCATTTTCAACATTGTGCCAATATGCATTTAAGTAAACTACTTAAATGCATAAAGGTGTTATGTTGTTAACTTTTATCTTAACTTATCGAAATCTTATTCAGTTTGGGTTTAAGTGATTTTTGGGCTGTATTAATGGTATTGCTACAACTAGGCACGCGGTTACCTCGATAATTTTTACAGCCCCAAAAAACCCCTCGAGCACTTTCTCGTAAACTCATATCACCGCCACAGACGTTACATATCGGCGCCATATGGCTACAACTGTCATTGAGGCATACCTTGAAACCGATAAAACGTTTACGTGTCATCGGACTGCCGCATTCGTCACAGCCTACTTCTTTGTGATCGCACAATGGAAAGTGTGAGCAAGAAAAGAATGATGTGAACTTGCCCACTCGTGGTTTTAATATCCCAGTGGTACATCGGACACAGTTAATTTGTTCAAACAAGGATTGCACCAAAAACGTACTAAATTCTTGTTGTTCAACGGCATAATCTTGTTGGATCAGTTCCACAATAAATGGGCTCACATTGGTCATATCGGCGATAACGTAAACTCGGTGCTTTGCACGGGTTAGCGCGACATA
>JBLHNW010000318.1:0-5043 GCA_047622205.1 Paraglaciecola sp. | reverse complement strand
GCATTGCGTGCTGCAGGAGAAGCAGATGAACCTTCACGGATCGTAAATATTGCCTCGGTGAATGGGATCACCCATCCGCGCATGAATAATTATTCTTATTCTGCTAGTAAAGCGGCGGTGATCCAAATGACACGGCATATGGCAGCAGACCTTCGTCCAAGCAACGTCAACATCAATGGTATTGCCCCGGGGTTTTTCCCCAGCAAGATGACGAAACACGTGCTGGTACATGAACAGGAGATTGCGAAGAATCTCCCTGCTCGAAAAATTGGCGAACTTGCTGATGTTGCTGGCACCGCCATTTATCTTTGCTCCCGTGCGAGCAATTATGTATGTGGTCATACTGTTGTTTTAGATGGTGGACAAGTAGCGAATGCAGGTTGAGCTTAGATAAAACAGAAAATTTAGACCCAACTCGGGGCCTATCTTAAGAGAAATTTTTATCTCTGTTTATCTCAGCAATTAACGAGAAAAGCGCAAAACTTTAGTTTGCGTTTTTTTTGCCTACAATTCTTCATCTTCCCACCATGGAAAAAACCCGGGTAAATCTTGACTGACTTTACCTGGAAAGTTTGCTTGTCGTTTCTCAATGAACGCTGAAATCCCTTCTTTTGCATCATCAGATGTCGCTAAAGCATTCATGCCGGCAGTATCAATTCGGTGTGCTTCAATAGGATCCGAAGCACCTAACATTCTCCACATCATTTGACGCAATACTGCATTGGAAACACTGGAGCTATTTTCACTAAACTCCTTGGCGAGAGCGATTGCTGTTGGCATTAATTCGTCGGGTGTATGAATGCTACGAATTAGCCCGGCTTCAAGTGCTTCTTCAGAGCGAAAAACCCGTGCTGAATAACACCATTCTAATGCTTTGCTGATCCCCACTAGTCGCGGCAAAAAATAAGAAGAACAGCCCTCTGGGATAATGCCTCGGGCGGCAAATACAAAGCCCATCTTAACATTAGCTACAGAAATACGAATATCGGCCGCAAGGGTCATAGTCATACCAACGCCTACTGCAGGCCCGTTAAATGCTACAATCACCGGTTTTAAACAGGCATAAATGCGACGTGTCACCTCCCCTCCGCCGTCTCCTCGCTTACTACCTGCAAGTGCCTCTTCGTGGCCTTGCCAGGTATCGGCCCCAGAGGATAAATCGGCCCCCGCGCAAAACCCTCGCCCAGCTCCCGTTAGAATAATCGCTGCAACGTCATCGTTTACGTCGGCAAGGTCGAACGCCTTAAGAAGGTCATTAAGCATAACCTCATTAAAGGCATTAAGTTTTTCTGGTCGATTAAGCGTAATGGTTAATATACGCTCTTCAATTTCATAAATAAGGGTGTCAAATTGCATAGTCATGTTACTCACAAGTAAAGCGTGTTTGGAATGCATCAATGTCCACATATGGAAGGACGGAACAAAATCCTATCATAAGAAGAATTCATTCAATATCAATTAATAAGCACTCAGGGTTAATAAATACTTCGACTAAAAACAGCTAAGGCTCAAAGCCTGAATAATCGCCGCTACGTTACTAGCCTTGGCATCCCTGATACTAAGTTCAATAGGCGAACTCA
Organism: Paraglaciecola sp.; assembly: GCA_047622205.1. Classification (GTDB taxonomy): domain Bacteria; phylum Pseudomonadota; class Gammaproteobacteria; order Enterobacterales; family Alteromonadaceae; genus Paraglaciecola. Next base: position 3,463 of record JBLHNW010000318.1, on the reverse strand, counting down.
AACCATGTGCAAGTTCATCCGACATGATAATGTCAAAATCGCCTTCAAACCTTTTAGCTACAAGAATCCAAAATAATTCGTTATCAGCGAAGCCATAGGCTGCATCAAAATTGGTACGTCGCTTCCCGTTCGGTGATAAGAAACTTACCCTTTAATTACACCCACAAAGCCACTTGTCCAATTGTTAATAACTATTCCAAGTTAATATGTATTTTTACGTTTCAGGCGATGGTTCTCTTAGCAATACTAAGGAATGTAAAGGCTAAAAATCACTTGTTATATTGCTCTAACAAACGTTTGGGATGTTTACCGTCGACCATCCCCATAAAAGGTCCATAAATGGAATAACCAAGTAGGCGTTTCATGTCTTCAGAACATTGTGCCACCCTCGGCTGGGGGATTGATAAGCTAAAGTTTTCTTGGCTACGACAGAAGCCTTCGCAATATTGAGCTGTTGCAGCCAACCTAGGCTTAGTGGAATTATTAGCACCTCCTCCATGCCATAAGGTGCCAACGAAAAAAACCACAGAGCCCCTAGGCATTTCACAGCTAATTTGTTGTGCCAGGTCTTCTTCTGTTGGACGTTTATCACCCCATTTATGGGATCCTGGAATAATAACCGTTGCGCCATTTTCCTTGGTAAAATCATCAAGAGCCCATATGGTGGCGGCGCCAAGCTGCCTTCTTGGTCGTGGAACAGCATATTGAGCATCGTCATAGTGAGTAGCCTGCTGCTGCTCACCAGGTAAAATATTAATAAGCTGCAATTGCGACAGCAAGTAATCTGGATACATCAGCTTATCAAGTAGAGCAAGTATCTTCGGATGCTCTACTAAACCATTACAGGAAAATGTTTTGGCAATAACAGAGTACATTCGCTGGGTGCGCGTTCCTTCAAAAAAGTTTCTTCCGGTATGAACTAAATGAGGTGTGACAGCTGAAGTAATAACATCAATTTCACTGGGCGACAGAACATTAGGGATAATCACATAACCGTCTTTTTCGACCTGTTGCAAACTAGCCTGCAGCCAATCTTGATCAATACTCTCGAGTGCTGCTGACTTGGTTTTTTTATACTTATTGGCCGTTTCGCTACTAGAATAATCGTCAACAGTTCGTTCTGTACTATTCATTTCCTATGCTCCCTCAAAAATTCGCTACCTTTTGTACTGAAATAAAATTACGCAGACAGCCATCGTAATTCAATCAAATATCTAGCGTCTTTTGACAAAGTTTACGATGACTGTCTATATCAATTCGTGTAGATATTGAGTGATATCTATCTTGAATACTCATTTTAGCCCTTGCGCCCAATTCATGCTTCTGCCTGATAGGGTTTATTGGACTGATTATTCTCTTGTGATGGTAAATTGAGACTGTTATTTCCCTTTTATGACCCAGTGACCTTGTCCCTTAGGTTCCTTTTGGGCGAAAAAAAGACGTGCGCAGTGTCATCACCCTTTTTATGGCAAAGAATGCTGTGATCTTTATCCCGAAAAACAACAAATCTTAGTCTATTGCTTAACAAACTCACTCAAATAAAGCTCAGCGTTCGCCAAATCATGGGACACAATTACCGAGAACTGGTCATTTTGATCTAAGGCATTTAACCATTTTCTCAGTTCGCTTGTGCGCTTTGTATTCTCAGGGACGAGCATGTAGCTATAGAGTGCATCTTTAGGAATGTTGTGATTTAAACTCGCTTTATCATTGGTTATATCTCCTGAGAAAAGAAAGACTTTATCGCCCAGCGCAACGACCCATAAAGTAGAACCTGGTGTGTGACCTCCTAGCTCGAATGCTGCTATGCCTGGAAACTGATCAGATTTATATAAACTCTCATTACGGTCAGACGAAAAAGCGATTCGTTTTAAACATGAGTTAGAAACCATGTCGGCGCCTTCAGTTGTATTGAAGTTGTGCAACTCCTCTTGACTCGCTGTTTGCAATAACACAGCCCCTGGTCCCCTAGCATCACAGAAGTTATTGATACCTTGAGTGTGATCAATATGTAGATGAGTAAAACCAACACCGGCAACATCCTTAATGTCAGCCCCAAGCAATTCAGAAATGGTTCCTTTAACGCTTGCTTCCCCCGCTGATGAATCCATTTTTTGTAACAGCTCGGCAAAATCTTCAGCTCCTTGTTGACTCATACCCGTATCAATCAAAAAGCGTTTACCATTCTCCCATTCAACCAATATCGACGTATGAGAAATTTGGCCACGTGCGAGCGGTTGGCTAGACGTGAGAATATAACTAAGTTTAGTTGGACCACTCAGAATGTCTGACGACTTAGCTAAGACTAATAGCTCTTCTTTACTCGGTAATTCCGGCGTCACGCCACGAACTTGAATATGAGCCGGTATCAAAACAACCCCGGCCGCTATGATTGCCAAAATAACAACACTACTGATAATTCTTAGAACCCACTTCATAAATTTATTATTCCCGGTAGTCTGGGGGTATAGAAAAGTCGAATAAAAATTCAACTAGTCGCCACGATAGTGCAGCACTCGACCACATACCAACGCAGTATGATAACAGCCAGGATATTGATGTTGTATGGAAAGAATATATGAAGGATAAACACTATGCCTTATCTGTACAACAGACCTAAATCGAGAAAATACTAACGTTCACTAACCAAAATTTTGGCGAAAAAAGTAAACGAGATAATTAGCGGTTTGGTGACCCGTCCATTCTTGATATTTGGCTCAACGCAATATGTAAAACAATTCTGCCGCACAGTCGAAAACTTGTCGTGGTGCCAGTAAATTAGGTACTTGTGTGACAGAGTTGTCAAAATCATCGCAGACCCGATAATTCTCATATTGTATTTTTCACATTCAGTAATATCAATGTTGAATACCCGTTTTAATCTTTACACCCAACTCGTGCCTCTTGCCCTCCCATGGCGATACGGTGGCTGATGATATGCTATATGTTCACCGTATCGTTATAGATCGGTAAGTTGCTAATTATGACCAATCAGCCAATCACGAATCCTATATATTAAGAACATATGACAACATCAAAATAGTTTATTTCATCATTTATTTCATACGTTGCGGTCATTCTGGTCATTCTTTTATCAACCGTACAGCATTGGTTATAAACTATGGTTTCCACCGGCACTTGATCCTAATGTGGTGAAATTTTTATACATTTACCTATAGGATTTTGGGTACATGCCTTTACTAGGAAAAAATATCAAAGCACTAGCACAGAGGAGGCAGTGGTTGTTCCTGCCCTTTAGGTACTCCAGCAGTACTGTATAGAGCAGGCCCTGAAATTGGCAAAGAGTTTAAACAAAATTTGCTATTGAACCCTACTATTGCCACTAATGAGTAAGGGACTTCGAGAATCTGACTCGATAAGAATACTTTAGAATTGTAATGGGTTGGCAATATCTAATTATAAACGTTTATAATATGGCTGGCGTATTTTAAAATTTATTGTA
>JBLHNW010000317.1:0-5054 GCA_047622205.1 Paraglaciecola sp. | reverse complement strand
AGACCATTAACGCCCGGTAAACACAGCCTTACGTTTCTCCAAAAATGCCAGCCCCCCTTCTTTGGCGTCGTCACTATTTGCACAAATTTCTTGTAGACGGGCTTCAATGCTGATGGTGCTATCCAAATCATGACTCATCGCTGCATTCACGGCCTCTTTAGCATAACGTAATGATAGCGGGGCTTTTGCCGCTAACACTGTGGCCATAGCTTTAGCTTCGTCGACTAGTTTGTCTGCAGGCACAACGCGATTACACAGGCCCAACTGCAGGCACTGTTCGGCTTTTAACTTTTCGCCGAAAGCTATTAGTTCGTAGGCTTTTTTGCGGCCCACTGTGTGGGCTAAATGCCAGGTTGCACCGCCGTCGGGAATAAGGCCAATCGCTGCGAATGCCTGATATAAGTATGCGTTTTCAGCCATCAGAGTTAGGTCGCAAGCCATGGCAAAGGCACTGCCGATACCCGCTGCAGCACCATTCACCGCACTTATCCAGGGTTTGGAAGCATTGCTGATAGCCATTAGCACTGGTTTGTACTCTTCATTTAAGCCATCTTCAACGCTTGCACCTTCAAGCATTCCCTCTGTGAGATCTGCCCCCGCACAAAATGCCCGTCCAACACCTGTGAGAATAACCACTCGGATGTCTTCATCGTCATTTACTTCTTTTATTGCTGCAGGTAGTTCCACACGAACACGGGCGTTGATAGCATTTAAGCTATCGGGGCGATTAAAACTGACGATCGCGACAGGACCATCGCGCTCTACTTTAATAGATTGATATTTTTCCATCTTACTTATAGTTTCCCTGATAATTCTTCTTTGAGCACAAACTTCAATACCTTGCCCGCCGGATTTCGTGGCAGTGCTGGCACCATATGTAACTTAATTGGTAACTTATAACGAGCCAAGTGCGATGTGGCGAAATCCCGTAGTTCTTGCAAATTCAGTTCACCACCTTTAACCAACACAACAACTGCAGTAACCGCTTCTCCCCATTTTTCATCAGGCAAACCGATTACTGCTACTTCAGCGATCAATTCGTGCTTATACAGCACGCCTTCAACCTCTGCGGGATACACATTTTCTCCACCGGTAATCACCATATCTTTGAGTCGATCACAAATAAATAAGAAACCTTCTTCATCCAGGTAGCCAATATCACCAGAGTGAAACCAGCCCTTATCATCTATTGCTTCGGCTGTTGCCTCAGGGCGGTTCCAATATCCTTTCATCACATTGGCTCCGGAGATACAGATTTCCCCGTGTCCCATAGGCGCTAGCTCTTCGTTATCATCATTAACTATCTTAATATCTGAATAAAACGCGGCTTGTCCAGCTGAGCCAAGTTTACTTATCGCCCATTCTGGCGTTAGCAAAGAAGCAAATGGAGACGTCTCAGTTAAACCGTAGCCCTGACAAAAGTTAATTTCACGTTTGGAATACAAGCTGAGTAATGATTCTGGAACGGGCGCTGCACCACATACCAACATCTTAATGCTACTTAAATCTGTTTCGTCAAAGTCCGGGTGCTGCGACATAAACAAAAACATGGCAGGTGCGCCAAACATACTGGTCACTTTATATTTTTGGATGTATTGCAAAACCAGACCTGGCTCAAAATTTCTAAGCAGTATTAAAGTGCTGCCCATCATAAAGCTTTGCAATGTCATTATATTCAGGCCCCCAATGTGGAACAAGGGAGCAGCGGTTAACACCACGTCATCTCTATTACCACCATAAGATAACTGAGCATTGATGTTGTTCCACAAAATATTACCGTGGCTGAGCATCACACCTTTAGGCAAACCTGTTGTGCCAGAGGTATACATAATGACGCTGGTGTCATGTTGATCAACGCCAATAGGATTTTGCAGAGGAGCGCTTGCAACGCGCTCATCTGTTAATGAACGCCAACCACCAAGGTTTGACTCGGCACCGAAATACTCTCGACAACAAAGCTCACCTTTGATGGGATCAATTACCTCTTGCATGAGAGCATCACATACAAGGGTATGGGCTCCTGCATCATTAATAATAAATTTGAGTTCTTCGGCGGTAAGGCGAAAATTTAAGGGTACAAAAATAGCGCCCAGGGCATTAGCTGCAAACAATGTTTCGAGAAAGGCCGGCTGATTAAAACCGACAAAAGCCACCCTGTCACCCATACAAACACCGGAATCCTGCAACAACTTAGCCTGCCGCCTGACAAGTTGCGCAAAATCACCATAGGAAAACGTTTTATCTTCAAAAATCAAAGCAGTACGTTCCGGGTTTAATTGAGCACGGCGCAACATGCCAATCGCTATATTGGGTTCGATTTCAGGTTTGTGCATAGGGATCTCGCTGTGATGTTAATCGCTGGGTTACCTTGTGTTAACACTGAGATAACAAACAGAAAAATGCAAGAAAAAATCGTAATTATAGGTAAATAACTATTTTGAAAATATCGCTTAATATATTGAATACAAAGCGATATTTTCTATATCAGGAGTTCAGAGAATTGCTATGGGAAAGACCATAGACGCAGGTAAGCATACGATGGTCTGAGATGGCCTATTCAGCTGCGTACTTGTCTTTCATTAAGTAAGCGAATGCTGTATTAAAGGCCACTTCCTGATATATCTTCAAACCAGTCTCGGCATAAGGAATATGCACAGGATTGCGTTTTAAGGAGGCTTTAATGTCAGTTGGCGACATAATGTCTACGTCCAGGTCCTCAATTAATTCTATCGCCGCTTCCAATTTGAAGCCGACCGCACCACCAGCAAATTTACCTTTCATCGGACGCTGGCGGATCACCACCGTGTCCACGCTGTAATCTTTCATCAATTTAGCAAAAGTCTGTTGTAGATAACAAAAGTCTTTGCGACTGTTAATGTTTGTCAGAGTCAGGCGACGAGCACGAAAATCAGGTAGTTGAAAAACTTCATTGTCTAATGACAATAGACACACATTCACATCGTTACTGTTTATATCAACACCACAAACTTTCATATTCACTACCCATAATTAAGACGCCGAGGATTATAGCCTAAACCTAATCGCTTTGATTTCACTTTTTTAGTTATGGGGCAACTATATCCAAGCAATGGCATTTAATACCTCGGTAAAACCAGCTGTGATATATAAAGTTGAATGCGTCAGAAGACTAAATGGAATAGCTGTATTAATGATGCCAACTATCGCAATTTTCCGGGCATTGCGAACCCAGTTTTTGAATTGCTTTTTTAGTATGAGCGCTGGTAGCAAAAATAAGGCGCCTCTGAGTACTCTTATCTCAATCAGGGGATTGGGCCAAATTCAGATGCAGCTATTCTCGTAAATAAGAATTAACCTCCCCACAACATTGAAAGAATAATTAACTCTAACAAGTGGTTTGTTTGTCATATACGGAAAAGAGTGGACTAAACAATTCGTCAATACGAATGGCAGGTTTGAGCTTCCGTTCAAGCAATCTGTATATATTTAGATTTGTTGATGTTGTCGGTTGGTATCTTAATGGCAGGTGACCCGACAAAGGATACATAAGGATGATTCTGTTGAGCTGCAACAAAATTCCAATAACGGCCATACGCTATTATTAATTTGTCTCATTTCATGGACTGGTTTTGAGTATGGTTTCAATCGGTGAGTGCAACGCTATACTTATTTGCAGTAGATTCGTTTATTGGTCTTTTAACTCAAAATGAGGAGGCGACTATGATTGAGTATAAAATCAAGGCATCGATGCTTGTTTTTTCACTGCTTGTTACGTTAACAGGATCTATTATTACGGTTGAGGATTGGGCGCAGCTGAATGTTGAGCAGCAGATCGCAATTGTGGAAAAGAATTTCGATCTGGGTGATGCGGAGGAAGAACTGTTAGTCGATATGCTGAAGTCTAGAGACGATCCTCAAAAGCTGGAGAAAACTTTTTTAAAAAAAGCGAGAGAGTTGAGGTTAGAGGCGGATGCCACATCGAGTCCGATAAAGCGGTTCAAGTACAGAGATGCAGCGGAGGCGTTTTATGGAAGTTTGATGGAAGTTTGAAACGATTGAGGAGTTTGAGTAGCCAGAGGAAAACCATTGAGAACAAGGTTTCTCAGTTAAGCGACTCGTCTCTTTCGCCGAGCGTAATTGAGTCAATGCACAGGCTTGTCGAGAAGCTGAAATTGGAATTCGCAAACGAAGAGAAAGAATTGAAACTTCTACTGGTTCAAGACCTCCTAGCTCTCAAAATAGCGGAAGAAGCGGAAGTGGTTTTGCAATCGAAAAAGGGCGAGGTCGAAGAGGGAAAGCCGATACTCAACACCAAGATTATTTTCGGCTCTGGCTTGATTCCAATTTGCCACCTGAATACCCATAAACACACCCACCACCACAATTAAAAAATCAATGGCAATGGCCGTCTATTCCTGCTTGCGGAAATGTTGAATAACGCGGCGTAAGATCATGCTTATATGCTTTCCAGGTTAGCTTTCATGGCTTCTAGCTCTTTGATATACAAGCAATTACGAGTGGATGGTTAGTTTATGAGCGTATATGTGCTCCAACAGTTTAGCAACAAGAATCTCGTCGACTGGACACTCTGATGACCTCATTAATCGATAAGTTATGGTAAGCAAAAACTGACTAATCTAGCCTAAAAGCATTTGAACGATACATCGAAGTATTGCGACCAAGGGCACCCTGACTCTTTACTAATTGGCTAATGCCTATTCTGAGAGAAGAAGTGCCAGCGCACCAAACAAGCCTGAACGCTGATCCAGTCCTGGTAGGCAAATAATATCCGCTAAGTTTTTATCCATGGGCATTTGCAGATAGGCAGCCAAAGATTTTTCGGTGTAATGAATAACCTTTTCCAATAGTCCTGACATGTTCATCACACCGCCGCCAAGTATGATTTTTTGTGGGCTGAAACTCAACAATAAGTTATGACACATTCCCCCCAGAACCTGCGCTTGAATATCCCAGGCCTGATGATCATCCGCTAAAGTTTCAGCAGGCTGTTGCCATATTTTCCCCATGGCAGTTCCGGACGCCAGACCTTCAACACAATTGCCATGAAAGGGACA
>JBLHNW010000316.1:0-5062 GCA_047622205.1 Paraglaciecola sp. | reverse complement strand
CCCATTTTGCTGCGTGTATCTTTATAATACATATTTCTATCTTTGCTAATTAATGCTTCTTTTACAGCGAACTCGTGCAAATTTTTTATCGCTCTGCATTTCGGAGTATGAGGAGATATTGGGTTTAACGCATTTACGATAGCGTATTGATAGTTGGCTGTTATTTGTTCACCTTTATTAATAAATACAATCCCGAAGCCCTGTGGGAAGTGCCCGGTTATGGCTACAAAACATTCGGCTGCCTTTTGACTGATCGCGCCCTTGTTCCCCATTTGTCGTATAATAGTGGCTGCTTTAGGTAGGTCATTTAGATTGAAACAAGGTTTAGTTGACAATATCAGTGATGTGTAGATTTGCGGCACTTTGATGATATTACCGATATCAAGTCCAGGCTTAATTGCACCATTGAGTAGACCAATAACTAACTTTAGGCGATTATTGTCCTGCTGCATAAACTTGGCTCTGTGTTCTTCCGTTTGGCCTACATACCTGGCATTCCCAATACCCTCATTAATAAAGTCGAGAGTTTGTTCGTGATTCATGATTAAAAGGGGCACACGCATATCTTTATCTAACACACGAAACTCATCAAGTGAGCCATCTGGTCCTTTGAGCATATTTTTTATTTCAGAGTGCTCCATGCCCACATCCTGCAATAATGCTGCGATAATCACGGGATTCACCACATTTCTCTGGAATGGGGTAATACGTCCTTGAATGGCGGAAAAACGGCTGCTTTTATCAAAACGGCTGAGCAGGTATGTATTTTCAAGATCACCGGAATCCAGCATTTTGTCTAACAATCTTACCGCCAGAACCGCCTTGTATAATGGTTTATGACGTAGATGTGCTTGCTGACAGTGTTTCCCTTTACTGGGGGATAACAAGAATAATGTAGCGAGCAATTTTGCACTTTTTACCTGTGTATCTTCCCAGCTGGCACCTTCACTTAACTCTAGAATATTTAGACAAATATCAGTCAGCAGTATATGCCTATCCACTCTCAACGCTTCCTGACGTTGTTGTTCATTTTTTAAGGTTCGTTCAGCTGATTTAAACCTCGATTGGGCATCAGTGATTTTTTTAGTAGAAGCGTTATTTAGGCTTTCTTTGGCTGCCTCGAAGTCTTGTTGATAGGCAGCTAATATTCTTACATTGCTGCTTGCTGAAGTGAAATAGATACCCGCCAATTCGAATAACGAGTTCTTATCTTTAGAGTTATCTTGAATACGTTTAGCCAACGCAACAACTGACTTAGTATATTCCGTTTCTCCCGTGGGGCTTCGCATGTTAACTCCTACTCAAAAACATACAATCTTAGTTAGGATCTATTTTAGTCAACGAATCAATCATTAACGAATAAAACCGAAAAGTTACTTAATGATTAGAATCAATTTTGTACCCATACAGCTAAAGTTCGAATAAAAAGTTATAAAACTGAGTCTTTTAAATACTACCTTTGGTTTTGAACTGAACAGCTACTTTATTGGGCTGCTTAGATGATTTTTTAATTGCTGCTCGAGAATGCACAGTTTTAGCGGTTTCTGTAGGACTGGAACGTTCAGCAATAAAAGCGCTTCGCTCAGCAGCCTTATCGAGAGTACTCATCGCCTGGTGTAATAATTCTGATATTTCAGATCGTTGTTGCTCATCGCACTGGACATCCAGACGCTCTATGGCAAATTTAATGTCTAGTATTTTAGTTTTAAGTACTTTTTTCATTACTATTTTTCGACAGGCATGTTGTTAGGTGAAATTGATTAAATTTGCTTAAATACTCCGATGGGCAATTCATTAAAACAGCAAAAAATGTTACATTTTTATTAATAAACCTTCACCGCCGATAATAGCAGGTAAAGACCAAAAAGATACTTCAAATTTTTCTTTAGAATTCTCAATCTGCAGATCTCGATACAAAGTGCGAATTTAGCTGAGAACATGATAACCTTGGTGAAAAACTGAGTTGCGGCATTTCGTTTGAATATACGTCAGTATTTGCGTAAACACATGAACTGGACCCCCCTGCAAAAGAAGATCTTTGTATTGGTGGTGAGTCTGTTTTCAGTGGTATTTGCACTCACCTTATTAAATGTATATAACGCTGCTTATAATCAAGCAGAGCGAGAATATATCACTCGCTTAAATGTAGGGCGAAATGTCTTTGCCAACGAGATATCAACCGCCAAAGCGCACCTCGATTCGAGCGTTGAAACCATAGCTAAAGACTGGGCCTTAAGAAGCGCCATCGGCCAAGGTGACGACGCTGACTCAATCAAGAGTGTCCTATTTAATCATGGTAGTAGAATTGATGCAGATATTGGCTTGGTGCTTAGCAATGAACTGACACTGATTGCTCAGTACGGATTTGAAGATATCAGTGTCACTCGTTCTTTTTCTGAACATTTAAATAGTACTCAAAAGCGCCGAGCTTGGATGGATTTGGTTGGTGGGGAAGCATTTTTAATATCTGCTGAACCGATTAAAGCTCCGTCCCAAATTGGCTGGTTAGTCATGGGAAAACGACTTAGCCAAAACCTACTTGAGCGCATCAAAAAACTAATTTCTCTCGATATCAATATTTTGGTTGTGAATAATCGACAAGGCCAACTTGTCCAGTCGACTTTAGTGAATACATCTGTGACAAGACTCGAACTGCAACAGGCAGCGTTGATGTTTGAACAGGACCACCAACAGATGGAGTCTCTCACACTCAACGCTGAAGAAGTCATTGCCCTGCCTTTCACTTTATACAAGAACGAAAAAAGTCACTTTATTGTGGTATTGCAAGACTCGATAAGCGCATGGTTTAAAACTCTAAATGTGTTTCTACTGGAGTTGGTTCCATTTTTTATTGTTGGTGTATTATTTGCTGTATTGGGCTCTTATTACATTGCACGTAGTATTACCAAACCAGTAGGCCGATTGCTGGATGCGGCAAAATTGGTTGCCAGTGGCCAATATACAGAAAAAATTGAGGTATCTGAGAAAAGCGAGCTAGGCGAATTAGCGAGAGAGTTTGGCAATATGCAGAGCGCGGTTATGGAGCGTGAACAGAAAATAAAAGATCAGGCTGATGAAATTCGCCAAACACACAAAATTAAGTATGAAATGGATATTGCGCGCAAAGAGCAACAACTCGCAGAAGCAGCAACAGAGGCCAAAAGTCGCTTTTTAGCCAATGTAAGTCACGAAATCCGCACTCCACTTAACTCCATAATTGGTTATTCTGAAATGCTCAGTGACACTACAATTTCGACACAAGATATGTTTAAGGCCACACGTGCAATAAATAGTGGTGGCAGCTACTTATTAAGCATTGTTAACGATGTTTTGGACCTATCAAAAATAGAGGCGGGTAAGATTGAGTTAGAACATATGGATACCTGCGTGGTGACTTTGCTAACAGAAGTCAAGTCCTACATCGAGGGGTTCGCATTGGAGAAGGGGCTACAATTTAGTCTGAATTTTAATTTTCCTTTGCCTTGCCAATCTATGATGGACCCAACCCGTTTAAAGCAAATTTTGCTCAATTTGTGCAGCAACGCCATAAAATTCACAGCTGTTGGACAAGTCAATCTCCAAGTACACCTAGATACCTTTAAACAGCGTTTTATTTTTGTCGTTACCGATACCGGTCCGGGAATGAGTGAAGAGCAACAGTTGCACCTATTTAACGCTTTTTCTCAGGGTAATCAGTCAACCAACCGCAAGTATGGCGGCACAGGATTAGGTCTGTACATCAGCAAACAACTCACCGAAATGATGGGAGGTCACATTAAAGTCACCAGCCAGGAAGGTAAAGGCAGTCAATTTGCTGTTTACCTGCCGTGGCTCGAAGCCGAAAATACACAAATGATTACCAGCCAGGGGCAAGCTGATTCACTGCTCGAGGTTAAAGATGAACAAGAAATCATCGCCCCACAGTTGCAAGCGCGGATCCTATGTGCCGATGACAACAGTGATAATCGCAGCCTTGTGGCCTACCTTTTAGGTAAAACAGGGGCTGAACTGACTTTAGTTGAAGATGGTCAACAAGCCGTTAACATTGCCACTGCCGAACCTTTTGACCTGATTTTAATGGATATGCAAATGCCAGAAATGGACGGTTTGCAAGCCACAACTCTAATAAAACAATCTGGCTTTTCTCAACCTATAGTCATGTTAACCGCAAATGTGGATGAAGCCAGTAAGAAGCAAGTATTGCTCGCCGGCGCCACCGAACATTTTGCAAAACCCATCGATACCAAACGTTTTTACCAAATGCTTAGTGAACACCTTGCGCACAAGCTAATTAATAGTCATGAGTTAGGTGCTCAATCTTTTGGCTTCGCCAGTCTGATTACAGAGTATAAAAACAGTTTGCATACAAAATTGACTGACATTCAACTTGCTTGTACGGAAGATAATTGGCTCGAAATCAAGCAACATATGCACAAAATGAGGGGTTCTGCAGGGAGTTATGGATTTAGTCAACTAAGCGAATCAGCCAATGACGTAGAAAGTTGTATCGATAGGCAAGATTACAAAAATGCGACCCTGCATATAACTAAAATGACTCAATTGATAGAGCATATTACTCAGCAAGGCTAGTCCAATATTAAACTTAGAGACTACGTATCGACAGCCTTTACTTTTTTACAATATTGCTTCTACTCGCTCTTTCGCCGAGATATTCCCCTTTATTGCATCGATCCTTTTTTTGCAACTCAACACATTTAACCTGAACTCTGGATAAATAGGGTCATGGGTATTCCGTTTAATCTGGATTTCGCAGTAGGGCAGAGATTTCTTCTCAGAGAATATCGTTGCGGCATTTTTAATGCCCGTCTCAGAGCCTATGGTGCAATCACTCTTTGAATGAAAACCTTTAACAGTTTAATCTCTCAACAACTCATTGCACTAACCGATTTAAGGTAATAAAAGTGAATTTAATTAAGAAGGTGCTTACTGCTATTGTTTGTTTTTCAGTAAACCTCCCCCTGGCGGCCCACGAGAGTTCTCAAACTGCGACCTATCTCGGCAATGAAGCCTTACTTGTGACCGGCACTAAAAGCAAAGTCTT
>JBLHNW010000315.1:0-5104 GCA_047622205.1 Paraglaciecola sp. | reverse complement strand
CTATAAAAACTCTCCGTATACTTAAAATTGGCATATGCTTTATTGCTCAAATCACTCTTTCAAGGCTGTTTGATATAAGTAAAAGATTGACAATTATCTGGTGAATTAATAGATTCAAGCCATGTAATATTTCCCTATATATTTTTTATCTTAGTTTTTGTTCAAACATAACTGATTCTAGGAAATATAATCCCATTAAATTATATTAAACCTCCTGAATTGGAGGTTTTTTTTGAAAATAAAAGTGAGCAAAATGTCAGTAGCTGAACTAGATAAACTGAGAGAGCTAATTACCGCTTTGGATGGCGAATTACTTTCCTTGTTGGCCAATCGTCAAAAGTATACTAATGAGGTAGCAGAAACAAAAATCAGGCACCATATTCCGGTACGCGATCATAAGCGGGAAGCTCAATTATTAGTTCGCTTAATTAAACAAGCTCAAAAATATGGCCTTGATGCTCATTACGTCACCAAATTATTCCATGTGATAATCGAAGATTCTGTGCTCAACCAACAAGTCCTTTTAGCAGAACGTGCAAACCCTGAGAGCAGCCTGCCACTTAATCGCGTAGCTTTTTTAGGTGATAAAGGTTCTTACAGCTATTTAGCCACGTTGAAATATTTTTCACGCCGCCCGGGCGATTTAATGGAAATTGGTTGCCAAAGTTTTGCGGAAATTATTCAACGGGTTGAAACCAATGAGGCCGACTACGCGGTTCTTCCGATAGAAAACACTTCATCTGGCAGTATTAATGAGGTTTACGATCAACTACAACATACCCAACTTTCTATCGTCGGAGAATTAACTCACCCAGTACAGCATGCACTATTAGTAAGCAAGGGCGAAGACATTAACAACATCACTACCCTTTACGCTCATCCACAGGTTTTTGCCCAATGTAGTCACTTTTTAGCTGAGCTTGGCAACGTTGAGGTTAAACCTTGCGACAGCACTTCAGCAGCAATGCTAAAGGTTAATGAGTTAGATACAAATTCGGCGGCGGCAATTGGCAGTGAGGCTGGAGGTTTGTTATATGGATTACAGGCCATTAAATCTGATCTAGCCAACCAAAAAGAAAATCATAGTCGGTTTATCGTTGTGGCGAGAGAGTTAGTAAAAGTTCCATTACAAGTTCCTGCTAAAACGACTCTTGTTATGTCGACGATACAAAAACCCGGTGCACTTGTAGATGCTCTGATCATACTTAAAGAAAATAGTATCAATATGACTAAACTTGAATCCCGCCCGATCACTGGTAATCCATGGGAAGAAATGTTCTATTTGGATGTTGAAGGTAACCTTCTGGATGGCCCTATGCAACAAGCACTGGAGGAGTTAAAAGCCACTACCCGCTACTTTAAGGTGTTAGGCTGTTATCCAAGTGAAGAAATTAGCCCAACTAAAGTGGCGGCGGTGAATGCACTAAGTCACTAGTCGATACTAAAAAATGTCGTACATTATATAAAATAGCGGGTTTACGAAGGAGCACCAGCTCCTTCTTTTTGCACAGTTCAAACTTTAAAACGTCCAACAAAATAATCGAGTTTTTAGAGGCATAGTGCGTCCTATTGCAAATTGATTTTTAACATCCAAAGAGTTTCAATCTATCACCAACACACAATACGAAATTGTAATTCTCCTAAGTGATTAACTGTTATCTTTTATATGCTAAACCTTAAGAATACGATCATCATCAGCTTTTAATAACAGTTTTTTACTGTCTAAGAGAGACTGTTTTGAATAATCACCAAACCAATTTCCAATCTGGAAAAATTGTTTGATGAATTCTCCTTTGTCACCGTCTTCAACTATTTTTAGTCCAAGTTCAAATCTGCGTATAAATCGCTTAAGTAGATCAATACTTTCTGCGTTATTAAAAATTATATCTGCATACAAGCCGGGATCTTGTGCAAACAATCGTCCAACCATCACTAATTCAAGGCGATATATAGGTGAACTAAGGGCGATCAGCCGATTGAGAGATGGATTTTCCCCGGCCAAATGGGCGCCAAATATAAAACTGCAAAAATGTCGCATAACCTGAATAAAAGCCATGGATTCGTCATGTTCATGGGCCTCAATTTCTTCCAGTCCTGCTCCCCAAAGTTTAATTTGTTGTAATAACCATTGATACTTCTGCTGTTCTCTACCGTGACAAACCACCACCACTTGTTTGACCAAACTGGGAACATCTGGGCCAAACATAGGATGCAAACCAACAACCGGACCTGAGTGCACTGCTAGCATTGCTTCAAGTGGTTTTTGCTTGATACTGGTAATATCAACCAGAATACAATCCTTGGGCAAATTGCCCAACCTTGCAATAATCGTTTCGGTTATTTTAATCGGCACAGCGACCATCACTAAACCCGCTTCAGCGAATATTTGTTCAGAATCTTGCCAATCATTTTGTTCTAATATCGTCACTGAATAGCCACTGCGGCTAAACATATCAACAAACATACTGCCAAGTGCTCCGGCACCGCCAATCACGACTATTTTTTTAATCTCTGAGTTAGTGCACAAATAATCTCGGTTTTGGGTGTGATAGGACTCACGCATTATTCGTCTTAGCAGATCTTCCACCAATGCAGGTGATACACCTTGATGTTCAGCCTGAAGACGTCGTCTCGAAATAAGCTCGGCCTCACGTTCAGGCACATAGATAGGCAAACCTACCTGGCTCTTATACTCGCCGATTTTAGTTGTTAAAGCCGCTCGCGATGCCAGCAACTCAACAAGCTGACCATCAACCGAATCGATTTGCTGGCGCAGTTCTTCCAGTTGTGCAGGTGATACTGACATAGCGGCTATCCTCTTAGTCCGGATCGTTAAATTTATGCAAACGCATGGGTAGCACAGTTATTAGTTTATCGCGCATATGATTGACTAAATCGTCGGTCGTTGTCCAATCGATGCAGCCATCAGTGATCGATACTCCATATTCGAGTTGTTCACGAGTTTTGCCATTATTACTTTGATTACCATAATTTAGATGGCTTTCTAACATGATACCAATGATAGATTGGTTACCCTCTAATATTTGATTTACCACATTTTGTGCCACCAGTGGTTGTCGACGAAAATCTTTACTTGAGTTTGCGTGACTGCAATCAATTACCAGACCTGCATCCAGGTTTTCTTTTTTCAGCTCTGCTTCACAGTCTGCAACACAAACAGAATCATAATTGGGTTGCTTACCACCTCGCAAAATTATGTGCCCATCTGGGTTACCTTGAGTTTTAATAATACTTACCTGACCCTGGGTATTAATCCCCATAAAGCTGTGTCCGGATGCAGCGGATTGCAAGGCATTGATGGCAATTCCCAAACCACCGTCGGTACCATTTTTGAAGCCTACCGGCATCGACAAACCGCTAGCCATTTCGCGATGGGTTTGTGATTCAGAGGTGCGAGCACCTATGGCTGACCAACTAAACAATTCGGCCAAATATTGCGGGCTTATTGGGTCTAATGCTTCAGTAGCCACCGGCAATTCAAGGTCGGCAAGCCAAATGAGTAATTCCCGGGCTTTACGAATACCAGTTTCAATATCAAAACTGTCATCAATATGGGGATCATTGATCAACCCTTTCCAACCAACCGTCGTGCGAGGTTTTTCAAAATAGACACGCATCACAATGTATAGAGTGTCTTTACAGGCTTCGTGTAGTTCTTTTAATTTCAAAGCGTACTCTTTGGCCGACTCAATGTCGTGAATCGAGCACGGGCCACATACCAGTAAAAACCGATGGTCGCGACGATGAATAATGTCACTTATAGTTTGACGGGAAGATTTAATTATTGAAAGTGACGTTTCGCTAACCGGCAATTCTATTTTTAGTGCCTCAGGAGTTATCAACACTTTTTCAGAAGATATATTAATATCGCTAATATTATCGCTTAACATGTTTGGCTCTTTTTGATGGATTGTTATATACAGCGGAAGTCACGTTTATGAACTACGGCTACAAGGAGGTTCGTAAATCTATATCCTTCATCCTTAAAACTGCACGTTTGTTGGCTATACCCATTCGCCCCACTCACTCAGCGCACTAAGCTCAAGGGGTCTCATTTGTTTGCCGCCGCCGTGCGATTCCAATAATTTTGGATACACAAGATGATCGTAAATAAATATTTACTGCATCTCCAAGCTGATTTTTGAAATTAGATTGACTTTTTACCAGCAATTAATTTAATCAACAAGCCTTAATTTGACTAAGCTATTCTAACAGCGACTGAGAGTGTTTTTGTCATTGTCAAAAAAGCCTCAAATCTTATCCTTAAGAAGTAAATTTAAGGCTTCATTAAAACTCACTCAGAAATGTGACGTATCACCCTCGCCGGCACTCCAGCCACTACAACAGATGCTGGTACATCTTTATTAACTACTGCGCCCGCCGCAATTACCGCGTTATCGCCAATGGTGACACCATCCAATATTTTCGCGCCCATCCCAATCCAGACGTTATTGCCCACCGTTATTGGACGAGCAATTTCTAAGCCCTTCTTACGTTTCTGAGGATCCAATGGGTGAGTTGCAGTAGAAATCAACACTCCAGGTGCCAACATCACATCGTCTCCGAAAACCACCGGCGCGGCATCCAGTATGATTGCCCCATGGTTCGCATAAAAATTTCTGCCCGTGCTGATGTTGTAGCCATAATCGCAATAAAATGGTGTTTCAATCCAAGGGTTTGCGGAATTTTCCAACAAACTTCTAATCATTGTCCTACTGGATTTTCTGTCGTTTGGAGTCATCTGATTAAACTGATGGCAAATATTTTTAGCGTGAGCCCTTTCGAGCTGCAGTACCTTGTTGCTCGGGAAATACTCTTCTCCCTGCAACATTTTTTGTTTTTCCGTCGGCTGATTCATACAATCGAACAACTTAATTTTAATTTGTGGTTAATGGGATCGTAACGCGGCAGTTTAATGTAATACCTAAAAATTGCGGAAATAAATCGCCTTAGGTGAAATAACTACAACTAAACGTGCAACGAAGTGAAGTTAACATAACCAGAACTCGGTTAGGCGAACAACGTAAGGGATAATATCATTTGCAGTATGCTAATTTATTAATTATCGGTGAAAAAAAAAGTG
>JBLHNW010000314.1:0-5121 GCA_047622205.1 Paraglaciecola sp. | reverse complement strand
TATGGCATGTCAGAACGCCAATTACTCAATCTTACCGGTAATCATACTGAAAACCCGACACTAGATGTGCCCAGTCGCTATGTATTTTCCCGAGGCCAGAAGGCCATTCGTGTGTGGGGTCCAATAGATGCAGTGGTAGAGGAGATTGCTGCCTTACATCTAGAATTCTGGAAGTAAATTCATCCCGAACTGACATGTTTGCTGAGGTTGAATCTTTTCGACTCAATAGTCCTCCCGCAACCATCCATTTAAATTTTGGGTGAATTGCGATGAGTATGTTGTTATCAGAGTTTAAACCCTATGTTACTTTGACCTAGCTCTCTTTTTACTGCAATTCTCTGGTTTTTCCCGGCAATAATTTTGATCTGATTTAGGGTTTCTTTTGCCAGAATGTTACGTTCATTAACGCTCCATATTTTATGATAAAGATGTTTAATGACTCGATTAGTGTCGGGTGAGCGCTCTAGCAATTGCTTTGCTAAAAGGTTGGCTGCTTGCAAAGGGTTGTCAGATACTTGAGTTATCAAGCCAATTGAAAGTGCCTGACTTGCATCGACAGTCTCACTCGTCATAGCCAGTTTCATTGCCTGGTCACCAGAAACGCATTCTAGTAATGATGGCGTTCCTCCCATATCAGGGATTAAGCCCCATCGCGATTCCATAATCGCTAAAGAGCTATTAGGTGAAGCTATTCTAAAATCACCACCTAAAGCGATTTGCATACCTCCTCCCCAACATTTACCGTGTAATACCATAATCACGGGCACGTTTAACCGGCGCCAACCAATACTGACTCTTTGGGCAAGATTGGCATTACCCGGTAGCCACTTCCAAAGTAATTTAAGCCCATTACGTTTGTTTGCCAGCACTGATTTCACGTCAAGGCCCGAGCAAAAGTTTTCACCGGCCCCAGATACGATGACAACTCTTACATGGCGGTTTTTTTTAATGCCTTTAATGATCTTATCAATGGCCTGGAACATCGCCAGATTAAGTGCGTTGTGTTTGTCAGGACGATTTAAGGTAACAAAGGCGATACCTTCTTCAATTGAAAAATTGACTAGATTTTCAGACATAGAACAAGCAAATTGAGGTTATTTATTAAATCCTATCAGATCCGACCAGTATTTAGAATTAGTAGGACAGAATGAATAGACAGCCATGTTAATAGTTGATTAGTCATTAGAACAAATGCATGGTTGCTAACATTATGGTTAGTAGCGGGATCTTTGAGTGTATCTAAATATATTTAACCTGTGCTCGGGATAAGCCATACCGTCCAGTACCACTATTATTGCGCCTATCTTCGTTGAACTTGCTCACAATAGCGCGCAATTCCTTCACAAGCCCGCCTCGATAAACGCAATAATAGCAGCACTGGATGCATTCAATGTCTTTGCAAAACAATTGGCAGCATCTAACATATTGTTTATATTGTCATTACTTCAAGGGACGCGGCACGTCTTAACCCGAGTTCATGTTAAATAGGCTGCTCAGCCACCGATGAAAAAAAGCTTCCGCCACGGGGCGTACGTTTTCATACTAGAAAAATCAACTCTTATGCCTTCATATTTCAAGCATCCGCTTGGCGTCTTTCACCTGCATGTTTTGGTAACGCTGAGCCACTGCGAAGATATTGAACAACAGCGATCAGAATAACAAGGCTAGAAAAAATCAATGCATAACGCAGCGATTCTGCACCGTACTCGGGTGCCAAATAATCACTGATCATACCGGTCACCACAGGTCCACAACCCAGGCCCACGATATTAAGGATAAAAAACAAAATAGCCGAGGTTGTAGCACGCATAGATGGTTTGACCAAATGATGGGCAATCGCGATGGTTGGACCAAGATAACAGGACATGAACACATTACTGATAAAGATGCAGACCAATACTGAATTCAGCGATTCTAATGTCAGTGCCAACATACTAAAAGGTAACGAAATTAAGACGCCGATGCCCGGTACCCACATATACCAACGCATATCCTTCTTGCCCAACTTGTCCGCCAAGAAGCCACCACTGAGGGCACCAATCACACCTGAAATACCAATAATCAGGCCCAAAGCAACCCCCACTTGTGAGACGCTCATGGCATGGCTACGAATTAAAAAAGAAGGTATAAAAGTTAATGTAGAATAACCCGCAAAGGCGCAGAAACCAGCGGCGAAAGAGGCATTACGAAAGGCTTTAGATCCCCACAGATAGCTAAGTGTCTCTTTAAAGGTATACCCTTCGCCGGCAGCAGGATCAGACACCATGCCAGCGCCGCCACGAGGAGGCTCTTTGAGCGTTAAACGCACCACAACGGCCATTAAGATACCGGGTAACCCCACAGCAAAAAATGCCATACGCCAACCGATTTTGTCGGCCAACCAGCCACCTAATAACAGGCCAACCAGAATACCGATATACAACCCCATACTATAAATAGACATCGCAGCACCCCGCTCTTCGGGCGCATAATAATCAGAAATTATAGAGTGGGAGGGAGGACTGGCTCCAGCTTCGCCTACACCTACACCTATCCTTGCGAGTAACAATTGAACATAGTTTTGTGCCAACCCCGATACTGCTGTCATACCGCTCCAAACCACTAAGGCAAGACTAACAATATTCCGGCGATTACCGACATCTGCCCAACGGGCGATCGGAATACCGACTACAACGTAGAACAAAGCGAAGGCAAAACCGGTTAATAATCCCAGCTGTGTATCAGACAGGCCAAGTTCAGCTTTGATCGGCTCCTGTAGAATGACTAAAATCTGTCGATCGACAAAATTGAATACATAAACCAAGGTAAGGATAAATAAGACATACCGTCGATAACTGCGTGTTTCCGCATTCATATAACATTCTCAAGTGATTATTTTTATAAGAATAATTTAGTATGCCCACTAAACTTTTTACGCTCAAGCATCACTCAACGAAGTAAGTAGTCTATTTTGTTAGGCGTTAGGCCTCCACGCGTTTACATTAGCGCTACAAGTCGATTACAAAGTACTTGCAGCGGCATATATTTTAATTATGAATGATTTGTTATGAGTCTTTATCAATTGTTGTTGGGCGAAAGGGGTCATAACAAAATAGTTCTGCCCCCTTTTATTATTTGTCTAAGGATAGGCTTGATACCGTCTCTGACACATTGGTTGCGCCTTCAATAATTTCGTCCATTACCTTTGATACCTCAAGAATAAGATCGCTGCCTTTTTCAGCCGATTCAGCTACCGAAGAAATTTGCTTAGTAATATTCTGTGTAAGTGCCTGATTTTCAGTCACCACAGCCCCTATTTCATTAGTAGATTGGGTTGTTCTTGCGGCTAGGCTTCTTACTTCATCGGCAACTACTGCAAAGCCTCTTCCTAGATCACCTGCTCGGGCTGCTTCGATCGCTGCGTTTAAGGCGAGTAAGTTAGTTTGATCCGCAATAGCGCTTATGGTGGACACAATTGAGTCAATTTGCGCTGACTGCGCGTTAAGTTCTTCATTCATCTGCACCGCTACTATAACCTGTTGGCTAATGGTATTAGACGTTGCTATTGCGTTTTGTAGTATATCTGAACCTTGTATCCCTATCTGGGCGGTTTCTTCGGCTGTTGAACAGGCAATTTCAGCGGCCGCCGAAACTGCCTTGGCGTTTTCAATTCTGGTGGTTATATCGGAGGCAAACTTTATTATCTTAGTAACGTTCCCTTTTGCATCATATATCGGGTTGTAAGTCGCTTCCAACCAAACTGTTTTGTTGTTTGCATCTTTTCGTTCAAATTGCCCAGACTTAAAGATACCTTGACTTAACTCCATCCAAAAATTTGGATTGTCTTGATAGAAGTTATCAGTGCATAATATTTTGTGGTGTTTACCCTGAATATTACTGAGGTTATAACCGACAGTTTGCAAAAAGTTTTTATTAGCTGAAATGATATTGCCGTCCGGAGTAAATTCGATAGTCGCCATTGCTAGGTCCAATGCTTGTGTAATAGCGACTTGTGTCTGAAAACTTTCATGTTTTTTGGTTACATCTGACGAAATTTCAATCACTCGTGTGACCTGACCGTCAATAGTAACAGGGAAGTAGGTCGCCTCTAACCATAATAGGTTTCCATCAATATCTTTGCGTTTGAAAGTCCCACTTTGACTCTGTCCATTACCAAGATTTTTCCAAAAGTCTTGGTATTCAGCGGAATTAGCTTCGCTAGCATCACAAAAAATACGATGATGTTGGCCAATTATGTTGGACTTTTCATAACCAACCACATTTGTAAACAATTGATTAGCATCAATTATTATCCCTTGAGGGTTGAATTCAATAAAAGCGACGTGACTTTGTATAGATTCGACTAAAGAATGGGCAATATCGTGAGACTCTTTTAAAAATTCAAGCTCTTTTTTTAGCATTTTATTAAACATACGGATATTCGCCTTCATTTGATAGTGGAAATGGAAGTGGGATAAATAGCAATCCTTTTTTGGTGGACATTAGCTTGTCTATACTTGTAAACTAATTTTACAAAATTGCAACAAAATATCAATAAATTCAAAGGCTTGGTAAGTATTTTACGCCATTTTAAATGGGTGGAATAAAGGAGGATAAGTCTTTTAAATGGGAGGGGTCATCTAAACTATTAGTAAGAGTCTATTATATTAATCATCGATGTCGGTTAAAATATCGCAGAATATTTCACTATTACCTTAAGCCACTAATAAAAATGAATTGGCGGTGAAAGTTTCCTCTCTATTACATAGTCCGGCCTGCGCGGGGGCTTCTGTATTGATGATGGCACTATGTGTAGAAAAGGGGGCTTCAGCCCCTCACTTATTTAAGCCGCATTACATAAGGGATAAAATCAAATGCAGTGTCAAAACCACAAAAGGAAACAGTGGCTTGACGACTGGGAAATCAACGGCTATAACCCGCAGATTTAATTCCATATATTCAATTCAACTGCTTTCAACGAACCTGCCCCATGGATTAGAAAGGGAGGTTAGAAACAGGGGTTACACCCCCATCTCGATGGCTTTTTTAGGCGTAAAACTGCTGCCTATTGAAGCGATAATGACCAAACCAATTGCAGACCACTGCAACAAAGTCAGTTGCTCACTTAAAATAACAAGACCC
>JBLHNW010000313.1:0-5156 GCA_047622205.1 Paraglaciecola sp. | reverse complement strand
TAGCTGATATCGCTGGTAAAACTTTTGTATTGGAATCCATGCGAGTATTGACGACAGAAGGATTGGGCCTAGGTCTAAAACCATCGGTTATTACTGCGATTGCTAAATATCATATGACAGAATTAGGCCGTGATGTGACAAACACGGCAATGGATATCCAGGCAGGCAAAGCGATTCAACGAGGTCCTCAAAACACTTTGGCAAACAGTTATGCCGCTCAACCTATTGCAATCACTGTGGAAGGTGCAAATATCTTGACTCGTAGTCTGATGATTTTTGGTCAAGGTGCAATGCGCTGTCACCCACATCTAAAAGAAATGGTAGACCTGATCCACAGCGAAGAAGCAAGTGCAGACAAAGCATTTAACAAAGTACTAGCTAAAACTATTGGCTTTAGCGTGAAAAACGCCCTGCGCAGTTTCTCGAAGAGTTACCTTACTTTTGCCCGTGGTTCAGAATCAGCTTTACCAGAGGTGAAACAATACGAAAAACGCATAAATGCTCTTTCAGCAAAATTAGCGCCTCTTGCAGATTTATCCTTGCTCGTACTCGGCGGTGATTTGAAAAAGGCGGAAATGTTATCTGCACGCTTGGGAGATGTTATGAGCTACCTTTACGCTTCGATGGCTGTGGTGCGTTTCTATGAGCAAAAAGTATCAAACCGCGTCGAAGCACGACCATACTTTGAATATGCCATTCAGTGGTGTTTACAGCAAGGTGAACAAGCATTGGTGGACTTTATTGGTAACTTCCCGAATACCGCTACACGCGGTCTGATGCGAGTATTGACCAACACATACACACGATCTGTCAGAACTATTTCTGATGAACTGAAACGTGAGTTGTCTGATGCAACCATGGCACAGAGCAGCATAATGAGTGAACTGACTCATCTGGTTAAACCAATTGCTGGCGACGCAAATGACATTAACAATCAGGCCTTTGTAGCAAAACATAAGGTGTTACCGCAATTGAAGCAAATTCAAAAAGCATTGCGTAATACTCCAGTTATTCCGTTTATTTCTTTAGAGCATGCGATTGGCAAGCTACAAGAAAAAGGCGAATTAACGGCTGAAACAGTTGCTTTGGTGCTTGATTACAATGAAAAACGTAAACTGGCCATTCATGTTGATGAGTTCACATTCGATATGGATTTGTTAGATAGTAATCTAGAGCGAGTGAACGAAAAAGAGACAGTACAAGCAAACGCTGCTTAACATTTAAGATAGAGCAATTCAGAAACAAAAGCCGGGCTTGAAATTTTTCAAGCCCGGCTTTTTTTACTCTAAATTAGGCACTAGACTCTAACCCTATGACATGAATCTACCGCCACTGATTTGAATCACTTCACCTGTAATCCAAGAGGAATCTTCAGAAGCCAAAAATAAGGCCAAGCTAGCTATATCGTGAGGTTGCCCAAGCCTTTTTAACGGCGTTTGAGCAATAATCTCGGTCTCTCGATTAACTAAACCAGCCTCAATGTACAAATCGGTCTCGACTGCACCGGGGGCAATTGCGTTGACACGGATCCCTTTATCACCCAGCTCAGCTGCATAACACTTGGTTAATGTATTAATGGCGGCTTTGGTTGCACAATAAATACTCCCTCCTGCCCCACCTTTGGCGGCAATAGAGCTGACATTGATAATGACACTACCCTTCGGCATGATGAGAGAGACTTTCTGTGTTAAAAATATTGGCCCGTACACGTTCAGTTCAAACTGTTTTTTAATGTCTTCAGAGGTAATGTCCTGCAGGCGATCTAACTTTGCCCGTCCGGCATTGTTAACCAAAATATCTACGCCGCCAAATGCCACAAGTGTCTGTTTGAGTAATTTATCAATGCCACTTTCCTGACTGGCATCGGCCTGTATCGCTATCGCCACCCCACCTTGTTTAATAATATCAGTAACAAGGGCATCTGCTTTTTCTTGATTATTGTGATAATTCACTACAACCTTGGCACCTTGCTTAGCGAAGTCTTTTGCAATCTGCGCCCCAATGCCTCGTGACGCACCAGTAATTAGTGCTACTTTGCCTTTAAGCTTCAACTTATTTTACTTCCATATTAGGGGAGCGATAAACAATTTTGTCATTTAACTCAATGCCAATTCCCGGCACTTCGGTTACTTCAAAAAAGCCGTTAACGGGTTGCGGATCTTGAATACATAACTCTCGGTTCCAGTCCTTTATGGCATAAGTGTGATGTTCATGGATCAAGAAATTAGGAATAGCCGTTTCGAGATGTAAACTGGCTGCGGTTGCAACTGGGCCACCGCATACGTGAGCTTGAATACGCACGTCGTAAACATCAGCATAATCACAGACTTTTTTCGCTTCGGTGAAACCACCGCATAAACCTATATCTGGCTGTAATACATCCAGACTTTGATCCTCAAGATAAGGCCTCACACCCCAGCGATTATACAGACGCTCACCACCAGCAATCGGCACGTTCACTCGCTTGGCGACTTTATCGTGCAACTTTGAATTGAGGTAATTCACCGGCTCTTCGTAAAATAAACAACCGATATCTTCAACCATCTCACCTAGCTGAATCGCAGTCGACACCCCCGGTAAGCTATGGCATTCAAAGATAATATCAACATCGTCTCCCACTGCATCACGAATGGCTTGCAGACGAGCACGAAACAATCGCATTTCTGGTTGAGTGAACAATTTGGTACGGTCGAAGTGCCCTACTCCATCTTTGTCATAGACAATCGGGTCAACCTTCACCGCATCGTAACCCTGGGCAACTGCTTTCTCCGCCGCTTTGCCAAAATCAACTGGATCGTTCAGACGATTAACTTCTGTATCCCAGTCAAACTGCAATTGGCTGGCGTAGGTACGTAATTTGCCATTGGTTTTCCCCCCTAACAGCTGATACACCGGTACGCCAAGGGCTTTGCCACGAATATCCCACAATGCCGTGTCTATGGCGCTCATCGCAGCATAAATAACTGGCCCGCCACCCAAACCCCAGAAACTCTCTCGTAACATACGAGCCCACAAGGCTTCAGTTCTCATGGGATCCCAACCAATTAACATCGCTTGGGCTATCTCTTTGATCATGTGTGCTGCGGCGCTATGTCCCAAATCATAAGCCAAACCCGCTTCACCAACACCGCTTATACCTTCATCGGTGTGAATACGCACAAAAACTGGATTCCACCCAGGGCGTTTAGGGCAATCAATATCAAAAATTTCTACACGATTTATTTTCATTTATATGTTCCTGAGGAATAATTATTTCTGACTGTATGAATAAAAAGGCTACTCACAAAAAGAAGAATCAAGTTTAAAAGCCCGCCTCAACATTGCTGGCCAAGCCTTTTGGCCTCCTGTGCTTCCAGAATGCACAATCTTTGCTTGTTGGTATATGCCCTCCACAATATGCACAGGTATATCAATAATTTCACGACCGCTTTGCATCAACTCCATTTGAATTTCACAAGCTCGTTGTAAATCGTAAAAACGCATAAACGCATCAGCAACACTCGGACCGACGGTTAAACCACCATGGTTATGTAGTAGTAAATGATTCTTATTGCCGAGATCATCTTGCAGGCGTTTTTTCTCATCTTCGTCAACCGCTAAACCTTCATAAGCATGATAGCCAAGTGAGGCCAGGGAGAACATTGCATATTGGCTCCATGGCATTAATCCCCCTTTTACTGTCGCCACTGCAATTGTGGCTTTAGTATGTAAATGGATCACGCAATGGGCGTCATGACGAACTTCGTGGATCGCACTGTGTATAGTAAATCCGGCTGGATTAATCTCATAAGGTGAACCATCTTGCACATTCCCTTGCAAGTCTACCTTTACCAAATTTGATGCGGTAACTTCTTCGAAAGCAAGCCCAAATGCGTTCACCAAATATTGTTCTGTACCAGGCACCCGAGCTGATAAATGGGTGTAAATTAAATCTCCCCACCCCAAATTAGCAACCAATCGATAACAGGCAGCTAAATCGACTCTGGTTAGCCATTCTTGTTCCGACACCTGCCCCTTAAGGCTAAATTTTTCTAAGGTAAATTCCATGACAATTATTTAATGCTCTATTTTATTTTGTTTAACTATTACTTAGCTGCATAGTGCTAATCTTACATGATTTAAAGCGCAGAGCTGAACCTGAGATTATTCTAATTTGTTATTTATCCTAGGGTGAGGCTAATTCATGGCATTACAAAGTAATGCGGGCTTACGGCCATTCATGATTAATTCGTTTTGCAAGCAATGTCTGATTCTCAAATTAACACTCATATTAGTATTCAAAAAATTTCACGACATTTAGTACATGTACCAAATATAATTTGGTTTTCAGTTTCGAAAAAATATTTCAAAACCAAAAAAACGCTATCTAATTGAATAGTATGAAGTTATTTCTGCTATTCAATGCTGGCTTAGTTTTGGCATTAGTGATTGTGAATCAACAATTTGGAAAGTAACAAATACCTGCAGGCAAGATATTCGTTAGTTTCTCTTCAGTCTACTTAATGGAGAATCACATGTCAGTTTCAGTCCATAAAAAGAGCAACATCAGCGATCTTGAAACCAAGTTATTTACTAAGGCCACACAATTCAAAAGTTACTTGATAGCCGCAGCTACTATTTTGGCTATTTCTTTCAGCTCCACCAAGAATGCAGAGGCATCACAAACCTTACATAAAACCATAACAGTACAAAACCAGGATATATTTTATAGAGAAGCTGGAGTTGGTAATGCTAAAACCATCGTGTTACTGCATGGTTTTCCTACATCGTCTCACATGTACCGTGATTTAATCCCGAAATTGGCCAATGAATACCACGTTATTGCACCTGACTATCCCGGCTTCGGCAACAGCTCAATGCCGTCCCTCGACGAATTTGAATACAGTTTCGATAATCTTGCCAAGATCACCGATTCCTTTCTAAATAAAATTGGCGCGCAAGAATACACCCTTTATGTGATGGATTACGGTGCACCTATCGGTTTTAGAATTGCTAGTGCCCATCCAGAGCGCGTACAGGGTTTGATCATCCAAAATGGCAATGCCTATGACGAAGGTTTGCGGGATTTCTGGCTACCGATTAAGGCTTATTGGAAAGACAAAACTCTGGAAAATGCTAAGGTACTAAACGATTCACTACTGCACATTGCTGCAACT
>JBLHNW010000312.1:0-5194 GCA_047622205.1 Paraglaciecola sp. | reverse complement strand
GCCATCTATGGCGATGTATTTGTTGGTAGTGGTAAGATTAGGCACAATTTGTTGCACGATGTCATACAATTCGGCGCCGACAAACAGCACTTCCACTTCGGCATTGTTAAGTATGTACTCAATTTCAGGCGCCGCTAAGCGCCAGTTTACCGGGGTAATGACCACATTAGCTTTAATAGCACCGAACATGACTTCAAAAAAGCAATCACTGTTTTTGCCAAGGTAACCTATCCGCGAACCCGGTTGGCATTTAGCCGAAATTAAGCCGTTGGCTACCTGACTTGCCATGTGATCCAGTGCTTGGTAACTGGTCTGTCGTCCTTCAAAAATCTGTGCAATACATTCACCATTGACCCTCGCCTGGTAGCGGATTCCGTCTGCAATACATGTGAGTTCGTTTAGTTCGATCATTATTACTTTCCCTGATTCAGATAAACAGCCGTTGCGGCTTATTTTTTAGTGTACAGCGTGTAATAGGTATAGTGCAATCATCACTTAATTCAATGTTACTGTGTTGAATTGTATGCTTTTCTGGTCAAATTTATGGATACAAAATTATTACCTGACAATGACACTGCAAATTATCAATATTAATAAATTAGCAGTTATTTCAATGGGTAAGTGAATAAGTATCTAGATACCACACCAATGAAGACACAATAGCCAACGATTAGGGCTCACTTATATATAAGGTGCTATATACACCTGAGAACAGCTACAGAACTTTAGAATTGCTGCCTTAAGGTCTTAGCCTTACTACGACTAACAGGCAACACAGTGCCATCGTGCAGCGACAGCATATAAGCTGCGCCTGGCAAGGTCTGCAATTTCAGCGCAGCGGACATGGGCACAATATAAGATTTGTGAATGCGTTCAAAATCTTTGGGCAGCAACGCCATTAGCTGGTTCAGGGATTTACTATGCAATTTGTTCGAACCATCTTTCAGATACAATTCAGAATAATTGCTGGCACCTTTGATGTAGAGTATTTGTTCTATCGATATTACTTCTATCTACCCGCTCTGCTTGATCGAAAGGTAACGGGCAGATGTCGCGCTATCACTCCCTGTATTGTTAAAACGCGCAAATACAGCTGCCAATCTGGGTTTTGAAAAAGGCTTGACCACAAAATCCAAAACGCCATATTCAAAGGCTTCTATTGCTCGATGAACATTAGCGGAAACGACGATAGTATGAAAAGCGCCCGCGACGCTTTGTTGTAAAAGCTGAAATCCATCCCGATTTTTCAGGTTCAGGTCCAACAGCAATAAGTCGATGCAGTTTTCATTAATAAACTCATCGGCATCATCTAAATCATGAGCGACGGTTATTTTTGTTATCCAGGCATTATTTTCTTGTTGCTGTTCAATTTGCCATTTGCTGCCATAACTTTGTGTTAGTTGAGAATGAATATAATTCATCCCGGTTCCCGTGCCTAAATGATCGAACTTTGAGCTACTGTGTTCGATAAAAGGCGCGCTAAAACAGAACAATAATTGGTCGGAGGAGCATTTTCTGACAACAATTTCCTACCCGTCAGCTACACATTTTGAGGTAATATAGGTAGTTACTTTATATTGTATAAAATTTTGAATTTTCCAGGATCGGCGACTTACGCTGGCAGAGTTAAACTAAACTTAACATTTTAAAAAAATCTGCAAATTATCTATTAGCCGGGTTTTGCCTAAAAAGGCAGCCGCTAATATTACCAAATCAGTATCTTCATGCCCGGGTTGCAGCAAGCTCTTTGCCGAACGAATTTCGATATAATCGACCTTAAAACCCACACTGTTAAGCTGCCCTTTATGCTCTCCAATAAGAAAGTTAAAGTCTCTTCTGCCCAATTTTATTTGATCACCAAGATTCAGCATGGTTTTATATAAGCAAGGCGCTAGCTCTCTTTCTGGGGTGCTCAGGTAGTGGTTCCTTGAACTCATAGCTAAACCATCTACTTCACGCACTGTAGGCACACCGTGAATCTGCAGATTCATTGATAAGTCAGTAACCATGGCTTTGATAACCTGTAACTGCTGAAAGTCCTTTTCACCAAAATAGGCGTGATTCGGCTGTACCATATTAAACAATTTACAGACAATAGTAGCCACACCACGAAAATGGCTCGGACGACTGGCTCCGCAAATCATATAAGACAATCCAGGTACTTCCACGAAGGTCTGTTGTTCTAAACCGCTGGGATAAATGTCTTCCGCTTTGGGGCTAAAAAGTACGTCTACTCCTAAGGATTCAAGCGCAGCATGATCATGTTGGATAGTGCGAGGATAAGCGTCCAAATCTTCATCTGGGCCAAATTGTAGGGGATTGACAAATATCGAAACAACAACGATATCGGCCTTTTCTTTAGCTTCTTTGACCAACTTTAAGTGGCCATGATGTAAGTTTCCCATGGTTGGAACAAATGCAATTACCTTTCCTGAAATTTGCCAAATTCGACGTATTTCACGTAGCGACTTAATTTCACTTATCACCTGCATACTAAATGCTTCCACTAATTAAAACTATGTTCACTTGATGGAAATCTACCATCTCTTACTTCACTAATAAATGCATTCACGGCAGAGCGTATATCAGCAGATTCTTGCAGATAATTTTTGGAAAACTTTGGCATATAGTTAGCGCTGATGCCAAGCATATCGTGCATCACCAAGATTTGACCATCTGTTTTTGCACCTGCACCTATCCCAATAACGGGAATATGCAAAGCGTTTGTGATTTTTTCTGCTAAATCGCATGGCACACATTCAAGCACCAACAATTGAATACCGGCCTGTTCGAGTTGCAATGCTTGTTCTAGTATTTTTTTGCCTTGCAGGTCATCACGACCTTGTACTTTAAAACCACCAAAAACATGCACAGACTGAGGCGTTAAACCCAGGTGACCACAAACCGGTACACCACGCTCAACTAAACCCTGAATACTGGCCGATAACCAATTGCCGCCTTCCACTTTAACCATACTGGCGCCTGCGCGCATTAACTCGGCAGCATTGGCATAAGTTTGTTCGGGGCTGGAATAAGACATGAATGGCATGTCTGCCACGACAAAAGCACGCTGTACGCCCTTGCATACGGATCGGGTATGATAAGCTATCTCATCCACCGTAACGGCGAGTGTGTCATCGTTGCCCTGTAACACCATTCCTAGTGAATCACCTATCAACAACAAATCAACGCCTTGCTCGTCAAATAATTTGGCGAAACTTGCATCATAAGCGGTTAACGCAGTTATTTTCTGTTTTTCTAGCTTCATCTTTAACAAGCTTGACGTAGTTACTTTCTTCATTACATATTGCTCCAATCACCTACCCTAAGTAGATTAAGTCAACAGGTTGTTATACCAATTCCATTAAGTAAATGTGAACTCAGAATGCGCCTAGCGTTTTGTGAACAAGGCGTCGCTGTGCAGAAATGGTTGTTCCTTCTCAAGTAGCGAGAACGCAGGGCAAAATACGCTAGGACATTCCCATTTCGCGAGTTTAAAAGGTCTTACTCTGCGTTGCTCAAATTCAAAAGAGCACCACTATTACTTCATTCAAGCGCCTTGATTAAGACCTTTCAAATTCTCGCTGAGTTTACATTTATTTATTGGAGTTGGTATTGTTCAGATGAAATTGATTCAGGCACTATACGGATTTTTCTTAGAATTTCTATATCTGTGGAGGTTTGTTAAGTTTTTTTAGGCCATTTATATCACACCTGCTAAGCAACTCTTCAAGCTGCACGCCACAGGGCAAGCGTAAATCGGGAGAAATTTCGTGTAGAGGATACAAAACGAATTCTCGTAACTTCATTCCATAGTGAGGAACAACTAAGTTCGGCAAGTCAATAACATCCTCACCATATAACAAAATATCTAAATCAAGAGTTCTTGGTCCCCAACGATTATTTTTGCGTTCTCGCCCGTGTTGCTGCTCAACTTTCTGTAGCATCGATAACAACTGTAAAGCCGGCAAAGTGCTATGCAAGCAAAGCACTGCGTTTACGTAATCTGGTTGATCTTGCGGCCCCATAGGTTTGCTCACATATAAACTGGAACAACTATACAGATGGCTATTTTCGAGCTCAGATATGGATTGTAAGGCTCTCGATATTTGCCCCGTAGGATCAGCTAGATTGCTGCCTAATCCGATATATACATCGATCATCTAAGTAACCTAAATTTGGGATAAACAACGCCTGTAAGCACAGCTGTTTCTATCACGTTAAAATACAGAGGAAAATTAATTTCTTCGACATTTTTTATCCCGAGCTCAGATCAACTAGGTTTTTTTTTGCCACGATAACGTCGGTTACGCTTGGGTGCTGCACCTTCACTATCTCGCAGGGTGACAAGCATCTGTTTACGCTGATCCTCATCAACCTCTTGAAACTCAGTCCACCAATCTGCTAATTCCAATAACTCACCACCCTCTATTTGGCCGCGTAACAGCAAAAAGTCATACGCTGCTCTGAATCTGGGATGTTCAAGCATTTGATAAGCTCTTCGGCCATACCGTTTTGACAGGCGCAATTGTAATTGCCAAATTTCGCGAATAGGAATGCTAAAGCGCTTCGGGATCATTATCCGTTGGATCTGTCGATGTAGTACATCACTGAGAGCTAAATTAAAAGCATCAAAATGATTGAGACCGCCTTCGAACATATGCTGTTGGCAACGCTCTTCAAGTGGGTACCACAGAAAAGCGGCAAAAATAAATGCTGGGGTTACCCTTTGTCCTGTATTGATCCGGTTATCGGTATTCATCAATACTTGTTCAATAAACTGAACTTCACGGCTGTCAGGTTGTTTTAGCAAGGGTGACAGTTGAGGAAACAAGGGTTCAAATAAATGATACTGGTAGAGCAGCTTGTAAGTTTCTAGCCCCTGCCCTGAGAGTAATAATTTAAGCACTTCTTCGAATAGTCGGGCCGGGGGAATGTTGGCCATTAGTGGTGACAATTCGTAAATTGGATCCCCTGTCTCTGGACTAA
The DNA here is from genome assembly GCA_047622205.1 of Paraglaciecola sp. GTDB lineage: Bacteria > Pseudomonadota > Gammaproteobacteria > Enterobacterales > Alteromonadaceae > Paraglaciecola. The sequence goes on along the minus strand of JBLHNW010000312.1, from coordinate 205 downwards.
TTTGCATGTTTAGTTTAACTGCAAAACGGACCGCGCGAAGCATTCTGACCGGATCTTCTCGATAGCGCGTTTCAGGATCACCGATCATCACAATTTTGCGCTGCTCAATTGCTTGCATGCCACCAGCAAAATCACTTATCGAAAAGTCAGCAATATTGTAGTACATCGCGTTAACGGTGAAATCTCGACGCTCAGCATCTTCCTC
>JBLHNW010000311.1:0-5243 GCA_047622205.1 Paraglaciecola sp. | reverse complement strand
CGAAACCATCAACCCGACCCGAATTATACCCTTGGGGCCTGAGTTGAATTTTAATCAGCCGCATGATCGCGCGGGTATATCATCAATACGATAGACAGGTGGATACTATGACCAACCCCATAATTGCCAGGAATCAACCGACAGCCATTGAGTTAAAGAAAGGTGAAGATTACTATTTTTGTCGTTGTGGCAGATCTCAGGATCAGCCTTTCTGCGATGGCTCCCACGCAGGCACTGAATTCAAACCGAAACATTTTACAGCAGAAGAAGATGGCACCGCTATCTTGTGTAATTGTAAACACAGCAACAACATACCTTTTTGCGATGGCACTCATAATCAATTTAGTGATGAGATGGTGGGCAAGGAAGGCCCCGGGGATACAGCCAAGTCAAGTTAATGCTTGCGTTGATTCTGGGTGCGGTGCTTCATTTGTTTACGCTATTTTTTTACATTATTTGTTCCAAAAAACGGCACCGCTGCCTTGCGCTGAGATTTCATCATTCGGATTATATAACTTACATTTTTCCAGTGATAAGCAGCCACAGCCAATGCAACTTGTTAATTGCTCATTCAGTTGGGTTAGTTTTTTCATTTTATCCTGTAATAAAGTTTGCCAACTAGAACTCATTAGCTCCCATTGCTTTTTAGTAGGCGCCTTATTTATTGGAAGTACGGACATTGCTTCTTTTATCTCAGTCAAGCTTAAGCCTATCTGCTGCGCTGTTTTTATTACAGCGATCCGTCTTAAAACAACCTCCGAATAAATTCGCTGATTAGCGTTATTCCTACTCGCAAATATTAATCCTTTTTTTTCATAAAAATGAACCGAAGATATCGCCACATCGGCTCTTTTTGCTACATCACCCACTAATAGCATAATTATTTCCTCTCCCTGTTGACCTCAACTTAACTTGAGGTCTTAAGCTTAAATAGTTCAAAAATAAAAGGGAATTTAATATGAAAAAAATAATTTATAAAATAATAAACGCATCATTTATAAAGGGTAAAGGATACAATTGGCTGAATAATAATGAATTTTTGGCTAAAGATGTTGGCGTTACGCCTGAGCATACAACTGCACATTACAGTAAATATATTTAGTGAAGGAAAAGGATTGAAGTTGGGGTCACAGTTTTAAACGCAATGTTAAATACGTGTTATACAGAATTCAATAGAGTAAGGCATACTGATCTCCCTGATCTGATATCTAATTAGATAGCACTATTTAATTAATCTTATATTCAAAGGAGGTGAATATGGCTGTAATCAAAAGTTGTAAGCAGTTGGTTGAAGATGCGACTGCAAAAATACAGACACTATCAATGGAAGAAGCAAAAGAGAAGCTAGGGCTGTCTGACGTACTCTTTGTTGATATTCGAGATACAAGAGAGCTTGAAAGAGAGGGCTCCATTCCGGGTGCCCTACACGCGCCTCGTGGAATGTTGGAATTTTGGGTTGATCCCGAGAGTCCCTATTTTAAGCCGGTATTTTCAGAAGATAGGCAGTTTATTTTGTACTGTCAGTCGGGTTGGCGCTCGGCACTTGCGGCCGCAACGCTTCAAGATATGGGACTCAATCGGGTCTGCCATGTAGCGGGTGGATATGCTGGCTGGAAAAAAACAGGCGGTCCAACAGTGACTAAAAAACTAAAATTGTAAGCTTGTTGGATAGGCACGCTGGAAGTCGCATATCCATCATATGCCTATAAATAAGAATAGATCGCGCTAACCCGCGATTTAATCTTATTATTGTACGACTGCATCGTTAATCTTTATAAATAAGATCATAATACAAACATCATAGGCAGGAGGCTGAATGTCAAAAATCTATTTATTCGACTGGGGCGATACGCTAATGATTGATAATCCTGAAGCTCAGGGGAAGATGTGTCAATGGCGTTCAGTAACAGCGGTTGATGACGCAGCGGATGCCCTCGCGTTCCTTTCTCAAACGAGTCCAATATTCATTGCTACTAATGCAGCAGATTCCAGTGAAAATGAAATCAAGCTTGCCTTTGAACGTGTAGGATTATCAAAATACATCTCTGGCTATTTTTGTCAGTCCAATCTTGGTTTATCTAAAGAAACGCCGGGATTTTACGATTCAATTATTAGTAAATTAGGCGTGGAAGCCAGTAGCGTTACTATGGTTGGCGATACATATGAAAAAGATATTTTACCATCGCTACAAGCGGGTTTGAATGCTATTTGGTTAAATCCGAGAGCAAGCGATGAAAAGTGTGGTGAATTTTGTAGACAAATTAAGAACCTGCGCGAGCTCTGTTCATAAATGATTCGCCAGTAGCAATACCATGGTAGCCATTAAACTCGTAGGGAGGATTATTTAGGGGTAGACTAAGATTGAATATTCTATGATTGATCAACATGGAAGGAGTATCACATGAATGAACATGAAAAGTTAAATTATGTAGAATTTCCGGCTAAAAATATCCAAGCGACGAAACAATTTTTCTCTGCTGTTTTTAACTGGTCATTTGTTGATTATGGCCCTGAATATGCGGCTTTTTCAGGTGAAGGATTAGATGGCGGTTTTTTCCAATCTGAATTATCGTCAAATACCGGCTCAGGCAGCGCATTATTGGTGTTTTATAGTGCCAATATCAAAACTACGTTAGCAAAAATCGAACAACATGGTGGCATTGTTAATCGTCCCATTTTTGATTTTCCGGGTGGTAGTCGATTCCATTTTATTGAGCCAAGCGGTAATGAGTTTGCCGTATGGTCAGAAAGCTGCGGGTAAATAAGGGTAGATCGCGCGAACCCAAAACGCTTTAATATTGGCACCGTACACTGGCCTTTTCTTGTCAGAGTGCGGCATAAATTAAGGGGTATAAAGTGCTATGAAATACTTCAACAACATTAATAAACACGAATACATTTATATCGAGAATATAAATGAACCCGAAGATAATTGCCTTCAACTTGTTATAGAAGAGGCTCGTTGGTCTGACACGGAACAAACATTAGTGGTCGCTGGCGCCGAAATATCGGATGTTCGGTTGCTTGACGTTACGGATAAAAATTGTGTTTATGAAGTCATTTTTGACAGCTATATTGGCTATTCCGTTAGGGATGAATCGTATGTCTCCCCTTGTGAGTACGACGTGTTTGAAGGGCGCATATTTTGTATTTACAGTAAGTCACATTATCTGGATTATATTAGTCATGCTAGTTTTGCATGTGATGATTACGCTGGGCCTTTTGTACATTACGGCTTTAACTGTCTAAATCACGTGGTCGATGTGGTGTCTACAAGGCCACCAAAAATAAAACTAATCAGTGGTAGTCTCTTAACAAGCTGCTGACCAGACCCCCATCTATATACCGGGCTATTAGAAAAGCCTCATATTTTCAAAGGAAAGTTTCGTGAATAACAATGAAGTAACTTTTGGTTTAGTACAATATCCGGTTGTAAAAGGTTCGATTGAACAAAATTTTATAGAGCACAAAAGACGAGCTTTATCAAAAAGAATAAAATGTTCATAACGTGAAGCCATTCAATTCCGATTAAACCCTGCATTTTGTTGCGCTTCTCTGGTGCATAAAACACGTTAAAAGCCTGTTGTTGGTGCGTTTCCCCCTCGAAAATCCACATTTATGCCCGTTTGTACTGGCATACTCCTTGCTGAGTATAGGTGTGTCGATAGATAGATCGATAGCTTGTCTCTTGGCCGTCTATGCCAGAAAATAAATAAGCGCTGACGATGTTTTATCATTGTAATACTTGTTTACTCACTGGCTAGACGACATAACCAAATGGACGGATTCTTCAAATAATTAAAAGGGAACTGTTATGTCATATTTAGCACCTTCTGAGTTTGCCGTTAAAATGGTAGATGCCGGTGAGTCAAAAGTTTTTATGTCTACCCGCGATACGTTGATCCGAGGATTTATGGCGGGCGCAATTCTGGCGCTTGCGGCCGTTTTTGCGATCACAATTGCCGTTAAAACGGGGATGTTTTTACTGGGCGCAATTTTGTTCCCAGTCGGTTTCTGCATGCTCTATCTGATGGGATTTGACCTGTTAACCGGGGTATTTGTGCTTGCACCACTGGCACTGCTCGATAAGCGACCTGGGGTCACCGTTTCAGGTGTGTTGAGAAACTGGGGGCTGGTCTTCTTAGGTAACTTTGCTGGAGCGTTAACGGTTGCATTTATGATGGCCTTCATCTTTACCTACGGCTTCAATACTGATGCCGGTGCTGTGGGTGCCAAGGTTGCCAGTATCGGTGAGGCCCGTACCTTAGGTTATGCTCAGTATGGTACTGCCGGCTGGTTCACTATCTTTATTCGCGGCATGTTATGTAACTGGATGGTTTCTTTGGGTGTTGTAGGCGCGATGATCTCCACCAATGTAAGCGGTAAGGTGATCGCAATGTGGATGCCAATCTTTCTGTTTTTCTATATGGGCTTTGAGCACTCTGTTGTAAACATGTTCCTGTTCCCGTTTAGCTTGATCATGGGCGGTGACTTTTCTGTGATGGATTACCTCATCTGGAACGAGATCCCGACGGTGCTGGGTAACCTGGTCGGCGGTTTGGCCTTTACGGGACTAACGCTATACTCAACACATGTTAAAACTGCGCCTAGGCGTGCTCTACCGCCACTGGTGAGCAAGAGTAAAGCGGCTTAATTTTAATTAAAAGCTTCAGCGGCATCAGTGGCTGAGGCTTTTTACTGAAAGCGGGGTGATTATGATTACAGAGCTGAAAGTGACCGTCGGACAATATTCCGATAAAGGACGTAAACCTGAGAACCAAGATTTTCATGGTATCCGCCTTCCACAAAATTCTTTACTGGACATTAAAGGTATCGCACTGGCCATGGCCGATGGGATCAGCAGCAGTGATGTCAGCCAGATTGCCAGTGAAACGGCGGTGAAGAGTTTTCTGGAAGACTATTACTGTACCTCCGAGACATGGTCTGTCAAAAGCTCGGTTGAACGGGTTTTAAGTGCCACTAATTCGTGGCTGTATTCACATAGCCAGCGAGGCTCAGAGCGCTTCGATAAAGATAAGGGTTATGTGTGCACATTCAGTGCTATGGTGATTAAAAACCGCACCGCACATATTTTTCATGTGGGTGATACCCGAGTATATCGTCTTAACAGCGATGGCTTGGAGCAGCTGACTAACGATCATCGTTTATGGATTACTCAGGACAAAAGCTATTTAAGTCGTGCCCTTGGTATTGATGCTCAATGTAGTTTTGATCACCAAAGC
>JBLHNW010000310.1:0-5246 GCA_047622205.1 Paraglaciecola sp. | reverse complement strand
TCGATTGTTCGCTATGTGGGATTAGACATTAAGACGCTTAAAAAAGTGATGGTTTTTGGTGCCTCAGCACCATTGTGCATCTACCTAATATGGCAATTCGCGACTCAGGGCGTGCTCAGCCAGAGTGATTTATTGGCAAATAACTCCCTCACCAGCTTTATCCAAACACTCAGTACTGTGTTACAGCAACCCGGCGTTAGCCAATCTGTGTCAGTCTTTGCCGACCTGGCGCTGGCGACATCATTTCTCGGGGTGAGTCTGGGTCTATTTGATCTGCTATCGAACATTCTAAAACGTAATAACGGCAAGAAACATCGCCTGCAAACCGCTGTTGTTACCTTTTTACCCCCCCTTGGTTTTGCCCTGTTCTACCCACAAGGGTTTATTGCAGCACTGGGTTATGCCGCCATCGCACTGGTCATTCTGGCTATATTCCTCCCTGTCGCCATGGTATTTAAACAGCGTAAAACAGCACCTGAAGAAAATGGCTACCGGGTAAGAGGCGGCAATCTTACGCTTGCGCTCGCTGGACTGACTGGCTGTCTGATCATCACTGCGCAATTCCTGCAGATGTTCGAAATTATTCCATCGGTCGGTTAATATTGCCACCAATAACAAACTTGAAATAACATCAATTTACGCCTAGAATACCACTGTATATAATAACAGTGGTATTTTTTATGCAGGCAACAATACTTGGCGCCCTTGCCGCCAGTCGTCACCCATTAACTCACGTTGAGCTAAGCGTCGCCGCAGGTTTTCCCAATCCGTGTGAGGATTACCTAGCGAAGTCCATCTCTTTGGATGAACTCATGATCAGCCGTCCATCGTCAACCTTTCTTGTGAAAGTCAGCGGTGACAGCATGATGCCAACCATCCCTGACGGCGCAATTTTAGTGGTGGATAAATCGATAAAAGCGAGCCACGGTAAAATTGTCGTCGCTGTTATTGATGGGCAATTTGTGGTGAAGGAATTATGCACCCCTCATTCACACCCGCCTTACCTACACAGCCATAATCCAGAGCATCAAGATATCATGATCCAGGCGGCTGAATCTGACTGGCAATCTTTTGTTATTTGGGGAGCCGTAACTGGTTTCATTAAGCAGTTTTGATGGATGAAACCAAACAGCCAGCCTATTTGGCCAATCAAACATACTGGGCCTTATGCGACATTAACGCCGCTTACGTGTCTTTTTGCCTTCTCTTTAACCCGCAATTGCGTAACAAACCGCTGGGGGTATTAAGTTCAAATCAAGGCCTCGTTATTGCGAGAAACACAGAACTAAAGCAATTAGGCGTTAAAATGGCTGATCCCGCATTCAGTGCGGCGTCCTTGGCAAAAGAGCACGGGGGGCACCTGTGGGGTTCTAATTTTACGCTATTTGGTGATATGTCCAATCGCTTTCATACCGAGCTAGAATATTTACTTATTAATCCAGAACGTTACAGCGTGGATGAGGCATTTGGCCAGCTGGAAACCCGCTGCATGCCTGACTTGAACACTTACAGCAAGCATATCAAACAGACTATTCAGCAAAATTTAGGCCTGCCAGTTGGCATCGGCGTCGGACGCACCCGCACCTTGGCCAAGGTGGCGAATTGGGCCAGCAAAGAATTGAAGTGGCAGCATAAGATGCAAGGTGTTACCGTGCTGGACAGCTTGCTCAAAGAAGCGTGGTTACTGGCGCGTATGCCGATTGGCGATGTCTGGGGGATTGGCAGAAAGACCGCCGCCAAACTCGATAGCCTGGGGATCCACACAGCCTTACAGTTACGTGAGGCTGATTTAAAAATCATCCAGCAACAGTACGGGGTCACCGTCGAGCGAACCCTGCTAGAACTGCGCGGCATTGAGGCGATAACATTAAAGGATAACCGCATGGCACGGGAGCAGATATGTGTATCTCGCACTATGGGCAAATTAGTAACAGAGCAAGTCATATTACAGCAGGCACTGTCCAGCCATGTCAATCACGCTGCCTATAAATTGCGTAGCCAGGGCTCTTGGTGTAATAAGTTAGTGGTTTTTTTCAATACCAATCCCTTTGATACTGAAAAGATTCAATTACGTAAAAGCGTGGATATTCATCTCCCCCGGCCTACGCAATCAACCCAGGTGCTGACTCAGTATGCCGATTTCCTACTGAGCAGGGAGTTTAAGGCAGGTTATCACTATCAAAAGATTGGTGTAGTACTGGCGCAGTTGACCGATCAGCCGACCCCACAGGGGGATTTGTTCAGCACAGCGCAAGATGATAATAAAGAGCAGATAAACGCAGCGTTTGATTCTATTAATCAAAAATTTGGCCATGGTACGATACGCCTGGCATCAGAAGGGAATACTCAGGAATGGCGGCCGAAAGACGATTTAGCGCCGCCCTCTTACACTACAGACTGGGATGCACTGCCACAAGCGACTTGATGGTCCAGTATCTGCGTTGCAGCAGTGAAACGGAATTCTAGCTAAAATTGATAATTTACTACATACACGAAATGATGCCAATTTTCTCAACATCTATTTCCATATGTAATAATGAAATTTAATGATGTAATAGCGCCTGAATTTCACCAATTACATCCGAAAAAGACAAGTTTTGGTATGTAATGTCCTTAGTCCAAGCGGCATGAAACTGATTATATCGGCCTTCTTTCTGCACATTTCCTTTAAGAAATTCATATAACAACCCTGCACCTTCTGTATATGGTATATCAAAGTCATTGCACGCATGAGTATGAATAACTCTAATTCGAGAAAAATGCCCTTCCAACAAAGCCATGTGAGGGAGATTAAGTTCAATAAATGTAGGCTGAACCTGATTAGTTAAAATACAAAATCTTTTTCTGAAATGGATCAAAGCCAAATACATATTAGACCAACATTCGTAGTCAGCAATAAATTGTTCTTTACTTGATGGCCTAAGCAACCGATAGATTACAAGGTCTAGGCTTTGGAGTTGAATGATAAAGTCCAATACAAGCTTATGCTTCGCATCATTATTTGCAGATATTTTCCACTTGGCATAAGCCCAAAAAGCAAACAACGCCGCGCAAATAGTAAAAAAATTAGCTCCCATAGCTAAAAGAGCACTTAAATCAAAAGAACTCAAAAATAGCTCACGAACAAATACACCTGTAAATATCAACCCGAGGATACACAAAAACATCGTGACCCGATCGGATTCAAACAATTTCCACATACTCTACCTTTAGTTGTAATGCCGCAATAAAACATGCGAACGCTAATATTACAAAACCAATTAAACTCTAAACTACAAATGCGTGTGCAATTAGTGTTGCTTTATTAGGGCTGTGCTCACGTAATTAAGTAAAACCAAAGCCTTTACTGAATTAATCCTACTCCCATAATCAACGGATTCTCCATGAATAATTGTATGTCGATTTAATACACCATGAGACCCATTAACCTCTCTCTCTTTAGCTGTATGCGTGATAGGTAACAGTGTCATAAATGGACTAAGAAGTACTTGCTGATATTCAGTTAGGTCGGCATTTTTTAATTTATTAGCTACTTGAGAAAGTCCATCTCCCCCTCGCACCCGCATAAATAGATAACCTTCATATTCACTCGAATAACAAATACCATCAACTTGAGTCAATGCTGTAGGTACAGTCAAGTAATATAACTGCCTTTGATGTGCTTCAAATAATTGCTCGATGATTGCAGATCTTTCTGCATGTCTAATTTTTAAATTCGACTTTATTTCATCGAATTGAGCTTCGAAATGTTCACATAATAAAATATCAACTTCATCTGTAGTTTCAATAATTTTACGCAGAATTTTCTTTTGAAGCCCAAATGGTAACTGCAGCCCTACAAACCACCCATTTAAAGCTAAGATAACCATTGCCTCTTTTTGACGCTCTGGAAGATGTTCTATGCTTTCAAGCAAAGAGGCTAGCTCAGGGGGGAATATTTGGTTTATCATTTCAAGTTGTGCAACTAATTGTCTTGGCATAATTTGATCTAGAGACATTAGTCCTAAGTCAAATGTACGAATAGGTTTGGTCATACAATCAATTGTATCTAATAATCGGACTATATCGGTTGGAAGCCCACCATTAAATTTACCCATTTATACTCCTAAGCCATAACAGCATATTTTATATGAACTACGTAAAATACCTTTTCAATTTTCAAATGAAATCAAAAATATACCACAATATTACAATTACTTATCCGTAAAGGATGTAAATTGAGATTTTAACTACGTTTCATACACAAAATTATATTATTTACACAGGTCTGTAAAAGTAAATGGCCCATAGGAGTTCAAGGCAGCAATTACGCCTTTGCTAGCAGTATGAAAAGGTGTGCATCGGGATAACACTAGCTACCTAGACGAAAGAAGAACAGAATAAGGTGTCGATTGCACGACTTCTATTCATATATGCTATATACGAGAGTGTTTCAGGGTGTCGCTGAACACGTTTTAGAAGGGTCACAGCCTGCCTATTTGGTGCGCTACGACCTTGTTTTCAATTTTTCTCGAATGCTAATTATTTCATCTGGTGAAATTTTTAGCTCACCAACATCATTAACTTGATAAGTTTTCAACGTCAACTTACCTTCTGAATGCTCTTTCGCTTCAACAAGAGCTGAACTCAATTCTGCAAATAGATCACGTTTACTCATCAAAATGTAAATCCAATTTTAAGAGAGAGACAAAAAGCCTTGACGATTTGCTCACCAAGGCTACTTTCAGACGTTATAAATCTGAAAAGGAATTTACTTCTTCACCCAACCACCGGAAGGTGACTGAATATATTGGCCAGACTCCGTTAACGACATGGCCTTTTTGCCAGCTCGAGTGGAAATCGCGTCGACGGTAATATTGTGCTTAGTCGCCAGTTCTTGGTATTTTGCTTGGCGTTTACTGTTAACAGAATTAACTAAGGCATTAACCTCATCGCTTACTTTGATGACACCAAGATAGCCATTGGTCTGCTCGCCCACAAGTCCAGCTTGTTTTGCCTCTTGCAGATCCATCGCCTGAACAGAAAATGACATTGCAAATAAAATAATCAAGGTTGAAAATAATTTTCTCATTGTGCTCTCCATGGTTGGCTAGAATAATTCGTCATCGCTAAATACATCATCCAGCTCTTTATCTACTTTAACTTTAATCTCATGATCAATTTTTACATTCAAATTAATCACAATGGGCTTATCAGGTGCAGTCAGTTGTACTGTTGGTGCACAACCTGCAATTAGCACAAGTAAG
>JBLHNW010000309.1:0-5246 GCA_047622205.1 Paraglaciecola sp. | reverse complement strand
GGCGCATTAAAACTCGGATATGCAGCAGATATAGTCGTATTTGATCCAGAAACCATCATCGACAATGCCACCTTCGCCAAACCTCATCAACTTGCAAGCGGAGTTGAGCATGTGTGGGTAAATGGTCAACAAGTGCTGAAAAATGGCCAACACACCGGTGCTTTGCCTGGCCAAGTAGTGCGCGGCCCGGGCTGGACGGGTTGGGAGGATGCTGAACACTAGATGCTAGATGCTAGATGCTCAGTATTCTAAAGCAGGCAATAAAGTCATAACTCATCTTGTCCCGTGGTCTTTTCAGAGGCTTTTGTAGCGTGTATGGACCTATCAAAATTCGGCGGTTCAACCAGTTTATTAAAACGCTCATCATCCCTGAAAAATCCCAGCGTGGGTCGAGATACAAGTACCAACGTTTGTGATAACTGAGCATTGCTAACAGCTTCTCTAATAATAACAATGCTTCGTCACGTTCTCCGGCCAGTGCCAATACAAAACATGCTTCGTGAAGTACTGCTGGCCCTTCAGTTTTATCGATATCAACTGAAAATAGTTTGATCCCCTGGTGGGCCAGATTTACAGCACATTTGTATAAGTGTGTTGTGTCCATCAACGGTGTTGCAAATGTCGATGACATGATGAGAATAGAAAAAAGCCAGCACAGCAGTGAGCACTGGGTAGTGTCATATTGGCAAGATGTAATCAGCCAAGATGACGTAAAAAAGGACCATCTGGAAGTTATTTCACCTGTTAATCATGTGGTAAAAATTCAAGCGCCCGTGTTGTTAATCCATGGTGAATATGATGAAGTCGTTCCCCTTAAACAGTCTAAAAAAATGTATAGAGAAATGAAAGATGCGGGCAAAAGTGTTCGATTTGTTGAACTTGAAAAAGGCGATCATTACTTAAGTTCTGCTAAAAACCGCATGAAAGCCATGAAAGCTATCGATGAATTTGTGAAGAAAAACATATAAAAAACAAGCCAGTATTGGGATCATTGAATGGATTTGGGTCCGCGAAACATATACTTTTGTTTCCCCTTAGTCTCTCCGTTCGCCAACTATTGATAAGATTGATTAGGTCACACAACAAGGATGTTGTTTGAATAAAGGCAAAATACGGATAAGCACAGCCCATGTAGTTCTAGGAAAGAAAAGATCTGAAAGCGCATACTCTAGCAGTAACAATGCATAGCAGAACATCACCCTACAAGCCCAAAGACAAGTAAAAAATCCCAATTCTTTCTAGCCTTTCTAAATGAGATCTGTATAATTCGCGCCCTGCCCAGTTATGCCCACTTTGGGAAAGTGGAAGAATCGTGCGGCTCGAAGGGGTCAAAGTACTGATTTTAAGCGGTTTCTGGGGTGATAAACTTAGGTTTATAAAAACAGAAACCAAATAACAAATAATTTTTTGGGTAAATTTAAATGAAAACTTTTGTTGCAAAGCCAGAAACGGTAAAACGTGAATGGTTCGTGGTTGACGCCGCGGGCAAGACTCTTGGTCGTATGGCCACAGAAATTGCAAGCCGCTTACGCGGTAAACACAAGCCTGAGTACACTCCTCATGTGGACACTGGCGATTATATAGTTGTGATCAATGCTGAGAAAGTAGTTGTTACTGGCAATAAAGCCAAGGGCAAAATCTACTACTCGCACTCTGGCTACCCTGGCAGTATCAAAGAAATTACCTTTGAAAAGTTACAAGCCCATAAGCCAGAGATGATCATTGAAAAAGCGGTTAAAGGTATGTTGCCAAAAGGTCCTCTTGGACGCGATATGTTCCGCAAAATGAAAGTCTTCGCTGGTCCTGAGCATGCACATGCAGCTCAACAGCCTCAAGTCTTAGACCTTTAAGGAGCAATAGAAAATGGCAGATACTCAATACTACGGCACTGGTCGTCGCAAAAGCTCTACCGCTCGTGTTTTCTTACGCGCTGGTAGTGGTAACATCGTTGTTAACAAACGTCCTTTAGATGAATTCTTTGGTCGTGAAACAGCACGTATGATAGTTCGTCAACCACTTGAATTGGTTGAGATGACTGAGAAGTTCGACTTATATGTGACTGTTGCTGGCGGCGGAATTAGCGGTCAAGCAGGCGCAATTCGTCACGGCATTACACGTGCACTGATGGAATTTGACGAAACTCTTCGTCCAGCATTACGTCAAGCCGGTTTTGTTACCCGCGATGCACGTAAAGTTGAACGTAAGAAAGTTGGTCTTCATAAAGCGCGTAAGCGTCCTCAATTCTCAAAACGTTAATCACGTTTCGAGTGTTGCAAAAACCCGGTTTATACCGGGTTTTTTTATGTCTGTTAATTACCTACCACACCTTTCTTTCATTGCAATCGTATTCATATTCCGATTGATGGTCATCAAATTTGCGTTGAGGTAATGTATTCGCATCATGTTTCGCACAGAGCACTAGATGCAATATCACCCAGTCATAATATTTTTCCTACTTTCTAGTATTTTTGCCTGCACTCAGCAGCCGAGCAGCCCTATAAGCGTTCAGCTTAATGAGCGGATTGAGAAAGAAGGTCGAAGTTATTTAATCAGCACAGAAGATGGTCGGAAACTAAGAATTACACCGTACGGCGAGCAAATTATTAGGATCCAACGAGTTAGAGCTAATGAAGCTTTCTTTCCTGACGACCACTATGACATCGTGCAAAGTCATCACTGGCTGGGCGATCTTACAGTTGAGCGCATTAATAATCGGCTAATCGAGTTTGCAAACTCAAAAATTAAAGTAGACGTCGATCTTGAAAGCTTGGCGGTATCCTTCACCACAGAGCTTGGCGCGACGCCTGTTCTGCAAGAAATCACTGCACAAAAGTGGCAACAGCAGAATATTTCAACTCAATTTAAATATGATCCAAAAGAGCATTTTACTGGCCTCGGACACGGATATTTTGGCCGGGAAGCGAGTATCGATCTTAAAGGTAAGGTAGTTGAGCGTAATTATGGTCAGGAACAATCTCAACAAGCCCCCCTGATAGTACCTTTTTATATGTCTAGTAAAGGGTATGGCGTATTTCTAAACAGCATGTTCAGTAACCACTTTAACTTTGGCGACGATGGCCAGTATGAAATAGCCATTGACGATCATGGTTTTAATGGCCAATTGGATTACTTTTTTATAGCTGGTCCAAAGCTACCTCAGGTTTTGGATAATTATACTCAATTAACTGGACGTCCAAGACTTCCAGCCAAAGCCATGTTTGGTTTGCAGCTTTCAGACAAGGGCCATGACCACAACTCCCCTACCCCGTCTGATGAATCCTGGTGGAAGGCGAAAATTAACGCCCATCGAGGTGCAGGTTTTCCCCTCGATCATGTGGTCAATGACAATCGTTGGAGGGCTGCAGGAGGCAAGCGCTGCGAATCAAAAATTGAATGGGATCCCATACGTTATCCCGATCCTGCCGAATATGCGCGATGGTTAAATGTCAACGGTCTGGTAAGCACGCTGGATTTCAACCGCTGCATTGGCCAATTTAGCGATGAATGGAAAACTGAGTTTAATTTGCCAGAAACCGGCAAGATCGACTTTAAAGATAGTGCTCCGGATCTAACGAATCCGAATTTTCGCGCTTGGTTCTGGGAGGTTTTCTACAAAAAATCTCTTGATCCACAACTCCACTATCCTGGAGACGCTCTATGGATTGATGAATTTGATGAACAAGGTGCCGCGCCCAAAGAAATGCTTTTGGCTAACGGTCGTAGCTCTGCTGAAATGCGTAATTACTGGTTCTTCCTGATCGCAAAAGCGTTAGTGGAACAGGGGTGGGATAAATCAGAGATTGAGCAGCGACCCTACGTTTGGGTGCGCGGAATGACCGCAGGTGCTCAGCGTTATGCGACGTTATGGAGTGGCGACATCCGTCCTAGTCATGCAGATATGCAAGGGCAAATTCGGGCCATGCAACTGGCAGGAATGTCTGGCTTTCCCTTTTGGGGCCATGACGCCGGTGGTTTTTTTGATTGGGACAAAGGCGTGGGCCCGGACGAAGCAATGTATCAACAATGGGCGATGGCATTTGGCAGTTTTGCGCCAATCTGGAAACCCCATGGCATGGGCCAATCAAGGTGGCCATTAGATCGCTCAGCAGCATCTCAACTAAGTGCACATAAATTCATGCGCTTACGGTATGAACTCATGCCTTATACCTACACAGCCGCTCACCAAGCGGCGGGATCAGGTTTACCAATAGCGCGAGCAATGATGCTTGATTACCAGGAAGAGCCTTTGGCCTGGCAGCATGATTTGCAATACATGTGGGGAGCTGATTTGTTAATTGCTCCTGTTACTGGTCAGAAAGAAGTCGCGCTTTGGTTGCCGCCCGGTAATTGGTTTGATTATACGGATCACTCCCTATTGTCAGGTGATCGCGTGATTCGCCGCCAGATTAACAGCGATGAACTACCCATTTATGTAAAACAAGGCGCTATCATACCGAAACGAGACTATGCATTGAGCACAGCTTTTATCGATAAGAAAAAATTGATTGTAGATATCTACACCGGCGCTAATGGCCATTATCAATTAGTCGAAGACGATGACCGAACTGAGAAATACCGCCTCAACAATGAAAAGCAACTGACTTTGCTGGAATATAGTGAAGAACATAAACGACTAATTATTCATCCGGCAAAAGGACAATATTCTCAGTCTCCTACAAAGCGCCAATATCAGATTAATATTGTGGGGATCCGAAATCTTCAGAATGTAAGGTTAAATGGTCAAAAAGTCGACTTTACAAGAGAAAAGCAAGTACATTCAATCGCGATCGAAGATACGCTATTAAGTGAGACTTTAATCATTGAATTTGGATGACAATCGAAAATCTGCTTTTTTGGATTTATAAAACGTCATAATCGGAAGTTTTCTCAACGAAGTTGAGACTGCTCATATATTAACCGTTTTTTTAAGTATAAATATCAAATCAGTGCTTAGTTGCGATAAATTTGCCCTTAAACGAGCTAAGCCTCAGTAATTCTTTGTTTTATTCGATATTTCCTTGTCTTTTTTGTGGGTTTTCTTTTATCATTTTCGGTTATTAACAAAACCGTCACTTTCTGTCGTTGGTAACTCACTATTACTGGATTTCCAGAAAGTTTCAGCAAATTTAAACCTCGGAGATAATTGGATGAGCAATGTATCATTAGATGCGAATGATTCGTCTGTTGCCGAAAACCAACCACAAGATAATAGTCGACGTCGATTTTTGACTGTCGCCACATCTGTG
>JBLHNW010000308.1:0-5271 GCA_047622205.1 Paraglaciecola sp. | reverse complement strand
AGCAATAAATTCTTCCGATGAAATTTCCGTCATTTCTATAATCCTGAATAAGGTTGTTCCAACCAATGACCGCCATTTTATACCGTAACGGGAAATAGTTCAGTACAAGTGTTTGATTTGGTCATTTTTTTTCGCAATATATTTGATTTTTTAACCATTAGCGCACTTAATTACACTAAGCTAATCAAGGAAGTTCATATGTCTTCTTTAAGTATCGCCAGTCAACCGCCCTCCACCCAATCAAGAGTGCGCGGTAGAACATGGATTTATTTGTTTCTGGGCGTACTCATTGTTGCTGGTTTTGCTTATTTTCGCTTTATTCATGTGCAAAATAGTTTTATCAATCATGACTTTTATCGTGTGTTATACGAAGCGTCAAACAGTTTTAACGAAAACCTCACTTCACTGCGTCGAATGCATCAAAGTGGTCAGAGCCAAGTGTCTATTCGCTCCCTACTTCCCAGTTATAAAAGAGTGATCCGCACAGAAAATACCAACCCCAATGTAATCGAAGGCGAATTTCGCTACCAAATTAATGGTCAAAGTATCCTGGCTTTTACTTCAAGCTATAAAGCTGAATTGAATATTGAGGATATTCTCCCGTCAACCGCACAGGGTTTTAGTCAATACTTATTTGCTGACAAAGCCGGAACGGTAGTAGCCAGTACCGGAGGAGAAAAAACCATTTCTATTGTGGAAATGGATGACATTAATCTGCAACTTAGAAAACAGAGTCAACAATTCAATATCAATTTTTCCAAAGAAAACCTGGCCGCAGATGGCGACGCTGACTTGCCCAGCTACAGCAGTCATGTGGATATGCAGCTGTCTTATGGCGAATTTCGGATCTTCATATTCCCCTTTTCATTAGATACACCACTATTCCAAAATGCTAAAACAGAACAAGGTAGTACACTGCAACAATTATACTTGGTCGGCTTACTACCGAAGCAGCAACTCAGCAATAAGGGTGCGGGTCAGTGGAATATCTCACTACTGGTTGTGTGCTTAGTAAGCCTAATATTCATGTGGGCCTTAATACGCCTTATTCTACTACCAGAAAATCATTCAATCACGCGATTTTATAGAGGCTTGAGCCAGTTTTCGAGTTATGCATTTTATATAGTTTTGGTGGCGATGATCTTGTCGTACTTAACAAGAAGTGGTCTTCAGGCCCATAAAACCATGGCAGCCCAAATCCATGCTGAGAATATAGCCACACAATTAGAGGGTGAATTACGCGAGGTTTTTAATGATTTGTCTGCTTACCGAGGGTTTTATTCCAGTTTTATTGAGGGCATCAATACCCTGCAAAGTAAAAACAGCAAAAAAGATGCATCATCGTCTACCCAGAGCTGGCCCATAGATGCAACAGTACAGAAAATAAATGATGCTTTAGCTGTTTTGTCTACAGATTTACAAAAAAACTGTGCTGGTTGTTCCGCAGAGAGAAGCTTGCCCCATGTTCTTACTACTAAGGCGTGGAAGGCAGAGATTGTCAAAGACGGATCAGGCATAGGTGAAATATCGTCTTATGATGATTTATATTTTCAAAAAGAAGATAGCTACCAGGTTAAACCCGAAGAATTAGGTGTCATTAGTTTTTTTGCCGGTAATTTACAAGCCGAGTTTGATTATAAAAGTGATGTGTTTAGTTCATTTGTACCTCGAAAGGGAGACACTGTAGATTTTACGGCCCCCAAAATTCTGACGATATTTGCCACCAACGAACAGGGATATTCTAATCTGCCATCTATTTATTATCAGGAATCAAATGCTCAGCCCCAAGCGTTTAATTTAAGCCATCGCAATTACTTTAAGCGAGTAAGAGATTATCGCGGGTGGCGGGTAGACTTTTGCACTTCAAATGCTTCTAATTGCAGGGCAGAAACCTTTCAGAACATTTACATTCAACGTTTGCTCAACATCAATGATGGTACCCGGGGCACGACAATTTCAGTTCCCATGCACCAACCTCGTCTAGATATGACTGTAGATTTGACGACGGCAGGATATGTATTAGGGGCAGATGTTGTTCTACCTTCGGTTAGCCTAGCGGCCCCAGCACCTTTTGATTTAACGTCAATGATTGTCGATCGCAATACTGGCAATGTGCTATTTCACAGTGACGAAAGTCGCTCATTGGTCGAAAATTTGTTTTTTGCTGGCAACAACCGCTCTAGCTTGAGTGAATGGATCAGAGCCGGACTAGATACATATTCCGGCGCAGGTGCAGACCGATTGGAGGGGTTTTATCATGGGCAACCAGGCAAATATACTCTGACACCAAGCATAATTGATAGTTGGGCAGTGGTGGTATTCTCCCCCGATGACAGTTTAGATAGCTTTATGACCAACCAATTTATGTACATTGTTATCAGTTTTATTTTGGTTTTAGGAATTTGCTTGGGTATTGCGAACATCCCAACCTATTGGCGCGTAGCTAGCCATATAAAATCCAAAATGGCACTGCCTAAACAGCTCGACAACAAACGTATTATGTTAATTTGCACCGCCTTGTTCACCACCAATTATGGGGTATTCTACATCAGTCAGTTACTGCAAATTAATAGCGACTTGGAATACATTTCCTGGCTAATTCCCATGATAACCGTTTTTATGCTGTTGTTTTGTATACGTTATTTTTACATTAGACATTTCTCAAAATTTATTGAGAAAGATGGTAATAAACAAGAATTTAGACGCGGTGCATTGCTCTTTGTTGCCGGTTTTGGTTTAACTGCTTGGGTTCACTTCGGATATTTACAATACACCGCGTCAATGCCCTTGCGCACCTTAAATTTTAACTACGAACAGCAACGTTGTAGTGGTGTAAATAAGGAACGCCGCGAACTTACTGACATGGCGCTTAGCCGCTATCCAAACTCTGTTACCCTGCAGCGCATCCCTCCTTCCGAATTGCTTCAAATAGGCAGCCAGCTTAAAAACTCCTTGAACCCAGATTCAATTGACTGCAAAAATATTTTAAGTGTCGTGGAGCCTATTGATTATCCCAAGTTAAATACCGTAAGTAACACATCCCTTGGCTGGGGCTGGTTCAACACCTATTTGGTGGCTACTGACCGTGATATTTACATGGAACAAGGTGCCCAGCTAGAAACTGAAACTGAGTACGGCTTAATCTTGCTTTCGGTTTTTGTGCTACTAGCTCTAGTGTGGGTGTGGTTTTATTTCAATCGGAAAGTTTTGTGGCCAAGGATTTATTGTCCAGCGGGTTTCTTAGGCCACATTAATCACTTGTGCTCAAGTGTTGCTCGCATGGTTTACGGGCAGCCTGACGAAAACTTACTAATCAAGATAGATACTACGCAACTAAGTGGTGTGGGCTTAGCATTGCTGCTACGTCATCAACAAACAGGTGATAATAACCAACAGCAAACTACTGAACTTATGCCTGGATTCTCCAAGCTATATAATCTAAGCCCCATCCTGCAATTGTTTTCCGTAGAGCGCTCGTACCTACCCAATTTGAAACTGGATTTACAGCGAGACCCTGATTCAACACTACTAATAGTGAAAATTTGGGACATTGAGACTTGCCTTGAAAAGGTTGAGTTTCGCCAATGTCTGTTAGATCTAATTATGGAAATAAAATCTTTAACCATATCCAATAAGCTGCAGAGTTTTACCATTTATTCTGGCTTTAGAAGTTTACGTCGAGTCAAAGCAAAAGACACCTTGTCTAACAGCAGCAAATCGATTCTAGAGCATGCTGAATATATGTCTTGGTCCGAATGCTTGATGGACTTTACCGTGGTTGTAACTAAGGACTTACAGCATAATGTCGACAGCCGTTTATTAGCTAATGAAATCAAAGATATTCCTGAATTAAAATATTTGAATAAATATATTAAAGACGATGGGCAACCCGAGCGCCGAAAACGCGATTGGAGCTTAAACGACAGTGATATGTCTGAGTCAGGCTGGGCTACGATTAATTTTATTCTTCTTCATGCTGATGCTTTATACCGGTTTAAATGGGAGTCATGCTCTAGCTCTGAAAAAGTGGCGTTATATAACTTGGCGAAGCAACATCGTCTCAACCCTAGCAATACGGATATGATTGAACATCTAGCTATAAACGGCATGATCAAAGTCAAACGAGATTATCTGGAAATTATTAATAAAAGTTTTGCCCAGTTCGTACTGCATGCTGAAAGCAAAGAAACCATTCAAGAACTGGTGAGTAAGGGTGAAGCCGGTCTATGGAAAAGCTACAGACTCCCCCTAGCGCTGATAATTGTGGTGGTCATTGGAGGTATAGCTCTAACATCTGGCCAATCGATCTTTATCATAATGGCATCCTTGGCCGGTGTACTAGGCACCATAGGTAGCTTAACCAGCAGTGCAAATATGCTCAAAGGACAGTTTAGAGACTAGGTTCCATGGACTTTGTGACTGAATCAGTCTGAAGTCGTTCTGCTAAACCACTGCCTCTTTTACATTGCTGCTGCAAACTTAGTTGCAAAGCCCTCTGGCTAGCATACAGACTGAAGCTTTGTTTGGCTCGGGTTAGCCCCGTATAGAGTAATTCTCGACTCAAACCTTTAGCTCCAGTCGGATGCTTTACATCTGGCAAGCACAAGTACACGTGTTCAAATTCTGAGCCCTGACTTTTATGAATGGTCATGGCGTACAGTGTTTCATGAGCGGGCAAGCGACTAGATAACAAGCCCCTTATTTGCCCTTCGGCACTTATAAACCAGATTTTCTGTAATTCAGCCTGTTCAGGATCAACCATTACAATGCCAATATCACCGTTAAATAACTTCTGGTTATGATCATTTTGGTTCAGCATGATCGGTCGGCCAGAATAGAATGCTCGGGACGTATCAATCAAACCTTGTTTGTGTAGCTCATTTTCAATCAAGGTATTGAGTCGATAGACTCCCCAGTCGCCACTCTTTTGCGCGCAAAGAACTTGTTGTTGCTGTAAACAATCGAAAGCTTTTAGCACATCCCCTTCCTCTACAGCGGCAAAATAGCGCGTATACGTGGGCATAAGTTGTGCAACCAAATGTTGTTGTTGACTGTCTTCGTACCAATCGATATCCGCTTGTGCTTTATCCATTAACAAGTTCAAGCTTTGTTGATATTCTCCCCGATTAATGGCATTCGCTAGCTGGCCAACTGCACTTTTTGCAGAAAATCTATGGCTTTTCTGCAAAACCACCAAATTATCTCCAATATCAGTAGTGTCATGCCCTCCACCTGGTAACGCGTAACCTGAAAGCTGTTCTATTTTCGCGA
>JBLHNW010000307.1:0-5280 GCA_047622205.1 Paraglaciecola sp. | reverse complement strand
TGATATACTCCTTACTTGAACCGGCCACAACTTGCACTTGACCACTTTGGTCTTGAACTTTTGACCACACTCGCCAACCGTAAATCTGAAAGCCAATGTAAAACACATGCAGCATCATGTCTGAGTATAGTTTGACCTCAAAGAAGATCCAAGTGTAGATAGTGACTTGCACAAAGCCAAAGGCGAAACACCAGATATTACGTTTTATGACCAGATAAACACAAATAAAGCCTGAAACAGTGGCAACCCATTCCAGTGGCGACGCGCCTGCAAAACCTTGTAGCCATTCTTGCCAATTCATTATTTAAAAAATCACCTTGTTTCAGGAAAGTACATTTAACACTTACATTTGACCTAATAACAAATCTAATTTGAAGCATTTTTTAAATTGTTTTAATAAATTAACGCCCTCCTTGTAAACCGCCGGTATGTAAAGCAAGGATCTTACTGCCCTTGGGGAATAGCTGCTGTCCAATTAAGTCTCTCAGTGCAAAAAATAATTTGGCGCTGTAAACCGGTTCTATCTGAATATTGGTTTGCTGATAAAACTTGTCACAATAAGTAATGAGTTGCTCACTGGTTTTGGCGTATCCTCCCATATGATATTCATGGTTGATCTGCCAGTTTTCCCTAGTTTGAGTCGCTTGTGGTAACAGCGTAGTAACTAAGTCTTCCAGATAACCTTTTCCCTTTAACACAGCAATTCCCAGAATTTGGGTATCCTTGTGGGCAGCTTGGAGCAATCCCGCCAATGTACCGCCGCTGCCTACCGGCGCAAGAATATAATCGTAATGTTGCTTAAGTTCGCTGATGATTTCTCCTACGCCCTTAAGCGCAGTTTGCTGTGAGCCACCTTCGGGGATAATGATCGCATCAGGATATTGTCTTCTTAATGATGATAAGTATTCAGCATCACCGCGCTGTCCATAGGTGAGTCGATCCACATAATTAATCTCAGTCTCCCAGTTTGTTAAATCTCGCAACATAGGACTAGGATTGGCTGAATAATCCCCTCTCACTATGGCAGTAAGATGGATATTCATTTTATGACAGCAATATCCCAGAGCATGAAGGTGATTGGAAAAACCGCCTCCAAAACTGACTACTTGCTTAATCTTTTGCTGTTGGATATCCATTAATGCATATTTCAATTTACGCCATTTATTCCCGGATATCACCGGATGTAACAAGTCGTCACGTTTAATACTGATTTGATAATTTTCAATACCTGCCCAGTCAATTCTTAAGGGCTGCTCAGGGGACGGTAATTGGAGACCCAGTATTTGTTCTAATTCGGCTGTTCCTTCTTTACCGACATTACTCACTTTACTAGCCCATGTTTGTCTAAACGATACAAAAAGGCTTTATAACTCATGCTCAAAAACTGCGCGGCTTTGGTGCGATTGCCCTGATTCATATTTAGCGCCTGAGAAAGGCACTGTTTTTCAAAAACTTCCCAATCAAGACCTACCTGAGGTAGAACGAAGTCAAACTTGTCGGCTTCGCTACCATTGTTGGAATTGATATCAAGCACTAGTTCTTGTTCATCATCTAACAATACAAAACGCTCGATGCGGTTGGATAATTCCCGCACATTTCCCGGCCAGGAGTTATTCATTAATTGCTTCAGGATTGCTTTGCTAATTTGTGGTTTTGCAAGTTGATAACGCTGACAACTTTTGACTATGAAAAATTCGATCAGGTTAGGAATATCTTCTGGTCTTTCTCGCAATGGTGGCATGACCAGAGGCACAATATTTAGTCGATAAAACAGGTCTTCCCTAAATTCACCTTCTTTTACCATATGCGCCAAATCCCGGTGCGTAGCTGCAATCACCCTGACATCTAACTGGATCTCGTCGTGAGAGCCTAAAGGTGTGACCGTACCTTCCTGCAAAAAACGCAGAAGTTTAGCTTGCATCGCCAGCGGTAACTCACCAATTTCATCGAGAAAAAGTGTGCCTTTGTCGGCACTTTGTAGTTTGCCCATTTTGTCTTGTACAGCACCGGTAAACGCCCCTTTTAGGGCACCAAAAAATTCTGCTTCAGCCAGAGATTCGGGGATTGCGCCACAATTTACGGCAATAAATTTTTGCGGCTGGCGAGCGGATAGTTGATGTAGTGCCCGGGCAGCAAGCTCTTTGCCGGTGCCACTTTCACCCGTGATAAGTACCATTGCATCGGTGTTCGATACCCGTTTGATGCGCTCATAAACTTTTTGCATACAGGGCGCATTACCAACAAGGTCAACAAGCTGTTGCTGTTCGGAAAGCGCTTGTGAAAGCTGTTGATTTTCGCTTCTGAGCTGCTTAGCTTTGTATATCTTATCAACACATAGAAGTAATTCCTGGCGTTGAAAGGGTTTGGCCAGATAGTCATCCGCGCCGGCGTTAATGGCTTTGACTGCATGGGCAATGGTGCCGTAAGCAGTTGCAATCGCAAAACCCAATTCAGCTTGATTGCGGCGCACATAATTGAGTAAATCCAGTCCACTTAACTGACCCAATTTCCAGTCAGAAAAGACACAATCAAAGTTTTGCGATTTTAGCGCAAGGATCCCTTCTTCCACGTTATTGCAGGCATGTACCCGATAATTTTCAGACTCCAGTATGCTTTTTATAAGTGCACATTGTTGGGGGTCGTCCTCAACAATCAGCACGAAGGGCATTTCATTCATCAGGTGTCGCTCCATTTTGCATATCTGATAGGGTTAACGTTGCCACACAGCCCTGAGGCTGATTGTCAGTCAACTCAATATCCCCATGATAGTAGGATTGACAGATACGTTTGGCAAGATACAGCCCCATGCCCGCACCTTCGGGTTTACTACTAACATGAGGTTTGAAAAGTTCGGCTCTAATGGTGTCATCGATACCTTTCCCCTGATCTACAACTATAATGCGTGTTTGCTGTGCTTGCTGACTAGTAAAAATCGCAATTAACTGCCCGGGAGGACTCGCCTCAATGGCATTCACCACCAAGGTATGGATCATGGTCCTCAGCTCCACCTCAGCTGCTGTTAAATGAATATCCTGAACCGGCAAAAACTCAATGTTATGTTTTCCTGTCATGCTGATTTCCAGCAACACATCGTTAATAACCTGATTTACATCAACATTTTGGTCCCGGTGTAAGCCATGGGTTGTTAAACTAAGTAGCGCCTTAATTGTATCGTCCAGATGGTTAATTTTTTGTCGCACCTGCTGCGCCAAAAGCACACGATTTTCCTGAGGCATATTCGTTTGACTAATTTGTTCAACGGCCAATCCTAAGGTATTAAGTGGATTACGTAGTGTATGCGCCAGGCCCCGGGCCACCTCACCCAGCTCAGCCATTTGCTGTTGTTGTTGAAAGCGTTTTTCGAGTTGATTTAGCTCGGCTAAACGCCTACTCATCTGATTAAAACTGAGTAAAGTCGCCCTTATTTCTTGAATACCTGTTGGTTCTATCTGGCTGCCTAACTTGCCTTGCTCCAAATCGGTGAAACCCTCTGATAATTTTCCCAAAGGTTCGCCAATATGTCGCGCCAACCAATAAGCCAACAACAAACCCAGAGCGGTTAATAGAACAGTACCGCCAATAAGCCAGTTGAAATACTGTTGAATAGCAGACTCTTCTTTACCAAATTGAATGATGTGGGCGGCGGTCTGATCTTCTTGTCGGTTTACAATGGAGAAGGATTGAGAGCCTCTAACACGACTAAAATCAAGGTTTTGCAATCGTCCCTCCAGGTCCTCACGAAATACACGTACAGGCTTTGCTGGCAAAGTATTCACCTCAACAGTTTGGCTCTGATCGCCGCTGATGAATTTGTATCCATCCCCCAAATCAACAACTCTATTGGGTGTGTCAACGATATTAACAACAACAGAAACTTTATCTGATGCTTGCTTAACAGATTGCTCTTGCACAACAAACTGCTGTTCGTCTGGGGAAATGCTATCAACTAATAAATTTAAGGCCTGTTTGGACAGCATGCGACTTTTGTCTGCAACTTCAGTGCTAATTTGTTGTTGAATATAATTGATAAACAGCAACTGCCCACCCGCCAATACAATAACGAACAAAGCAATCAGCAAAAACAGATAACGTTTTAATGACATAGTTGATAAATCTGTAATAAGTTTTGTTAGCATAGCTTAAACAAGTATCGCGCCACCGTGGTTGAAGAATAACTGATTGATTTTTAAAGATATAATAAAGCGTGATTTAAAATGAAGTAATTAAACTTCCTCATATGGGGAAATCATATCCTCATTTGCAGATATTTGTCAGTCATAGTTTTGGGTTGCCACTCCCATTTCCACTTAACACTTTGATATATATATATAAGTTAAAGTTGGTATGGGACTTGTAGTACTTAGTGTTAGCAGTAGGTTATTGCGAACAGTAAAGTAAAACCCGAATATTGGGACAATTAATAAGTTCTTTGGAGAAAGCAAAATGAATATGTTAACTAAAAATCTTTTAGCGGGCGCTATTATAGGCAGCTTGGCACTCACCGGAGCAGTGTTTGCAGATGAAGAGGTAAAGCACAAAATCATTAAAGTTAAAGCGGTGAAAGGTCACGACGTGAATGTTGTAGTTGACGCCAATGGCAGCTCCCAGACCGTAATAATTAGCGATGATGAACTTGCAGACAGTGATCTATTGGAAGCTAAGCTTGCAAACTTGGATGATGAAACCAGAGAAACTGTTTTACAAGCGTTAGAAGGTATACAAAACGTATCAGTTCGTGAAGGTCTCCACCCTGCAGATTTTATGCACGGTGGAAATCACAAAGTTATGGTTATCAATAAAGGAGACGGTCATCTAGTAAAAATGGCTGGAGACCATGACATGGAGATTGAGATTGACGGGGATGAACAACAAGTCATGCGCCGGCATTTTGTTATCGGAGGCGCTCCACATGAGGCATTGACTGGTCACACAGACGCCATCGCAAAGCTGATTGAACGCGGCAAATTCAGCCAGGAAGAGCTGGATAAAATCCAGGCAGCTGTGGACGCCAAGCGTTAAGTATCAAAAGCAACTTACAGTCTCGTCTCAACAGCATAGTTTAGCCGTCGACTAAGGTAATCGATTTCGACCGCAGATAGAGTCTAATACAAGACTTTCTGCGGACGAAATATAGCCTCATTTAAAATATCCCCGGTTTTATTTTCTCACCAAAACTCTAGTCATCTTTAAGCCACTGAAAGAGTCTGGCTGACATCCGAAAGTCAGAGGTCTTATTTCAAAAATAAGACTATAATCTAATCTGCATCGCACTCAACGCAG
>JBLHNW010000306.1:0-5282 GCA_047622205.1 Paraglaciecola sp. | reverse complement strand
GGATCAAAATAATCCTAGATTCCGTAATAGAACTCGTGGAAAGAGTGGTAGCTAGTGGTGTAATTGGCGTAGTGAAAAAATTTGTAGTCAACTTATTGGTGATGAGAACTATTTTTGCATCGCCAGTCGCATCGTGGATGCCCCTATTTTTGATGGTTTAACTGCGGCATCTAGGATAATAATAATCTATTGAGATATTACTTATCTGTCACCCAATCCATCTGAAAACCCGCCCGACGTTTTTTGTCGAGCATTTCTTCAAGCAGTGGAGTTAAAATCAATTCCATGGCCAGGCTCATTTTGCCTCCCGGTACCACGATGGTATTAATACGTGACATAAACGAACCGTCGATCATTTTAAGTAGGTAGGGATAATCGACGGTTTTCATTTCCCGGCGAAAACGCACAACCACAAAACTTTCATCCTGACTGGGTATTTCCCGAGCGCTGAAAGGATTCGACGTATCAACTGTAGGAACTCGCTGGAAATTAACGTGGGTACTGGAGAACTGCGGGGTGATGTATTTAAAATAGTCATCCAGACTGCGCACTATGCTGCTCATTACCGCTTCTCTAGAATGTCCTCTATCGGTGGTGTCCCTTACAATTTTCTGGATCCATTCAAGATTCACAATTGGCACCATTCCGACCAGTAAATCAACATGTTTAGCTACATCGACATCATCGTTAGCGACGCCACCATGTAAGCCTTCATAAAACAACACATCTGTATTTTCAGGCAGATCTTGCCAAGGTGTGAAAGTACCCGGCATCTGATTAAAAGGTACGGCTTCATCAAAGGTGTGCAGATATTGACGATGTTTACCCATACCCGTTTCTGCATATTCTTTGAATAACGATTCAAGCATTTCAAAATCATTGGCCATGGGACCAAAGTAACTGATATGGCGTCCTTGTTCCTGAGCTTTGCGGATCTCTAGTTCCATTTCCGGACGAGTAAAGCGGTGGAAACTATCCCCGGCAACAATCGCAGCATTAACTGACAAATTTCTAAATATATGGCGAATTGCATTTGTCGTAGATGTAGTGCCTGCTCCAGATGATCCTGTGATGGCGATAACGGGGTGTTTTACTGACATTCTGGATTCTTTAAAGCGTAACAAGGGCCATTTATAATATATAGCGCTGAGCTTTGGTCAAGCCTTTGTATTGTTTAATCTTGCTTAAGGTTTGTAAATTACCTCGATTAAATAGTTTTACCGCAATGGGGACAAGCACTTACAGTCTTTTTCTGCCGTTGACTAGAGGCAATATTAAATACTAATTCAGCCTGACCTTTTTCAATATCTAAGCTCTCTCGTAACTCCTCCAAATTGGCCAACTCAACTACAGTAAGTTTGCCATCATCGAGGGCCTCTTTAACTTTCAAACGGAATATCTCACGTTTTTGGTGAGCTTGTTCTGAAAAGCTGGAAGCCAAAATCCCTGCAGGAAGGGCCACCATGCCCATTCCGAGCAAAGTAATCACGCCACCAAAAAACTTACCCAAGGGAGTAATGGGGGTTACGTCGCCATATCCCACAGTAGTTAGTGTAGTTATGGCCCACCACATTGCCGCAGGGATACTGCCAAATTTTTGCGGCTGAATAGCATGTTCGATCAAGTAAATGCCAGAGGCCGCAAGCACCACCATAATCAATAAGATACTGAATGTTGCAATCAGCACTTTATACTCCTGACGAAACGCTTGAATCAACATTTGCATGGCGGCGGAATAGCGTCCCAATTTGAAAATTCGCAATAATCTAAGAACCCGTAAAATACGTAAATCCAAAGTAAAGAATAGACCTAAGTAGAAAGGTAAAATAACCATCAAATCAATTAGCGCCATGGGGCTTAATATGTAGCGTATACGCTTCGTTAGGGCGCTTGCATCTGCATCGTCTAATTCGATACTAGTCCAGATCCGCAATAGATATTCTATAGAGAAAATGATGACTGAAAAAATATTGAATGCTTCAAAATGCGCACCATACTTGAGTTCCAGTTCGGGTACGGTCGCCAAAATAACGGCAATCACATTAAGTAGAATAAGCATAATCAACGAACTATCGATTAACTTACCCATAAAACTCTGATCTGCTTTGGGTTCTAGTAAAACAGAAAGTCTGCGACGAATTAAATGTGATTGCATTGAACTAGACCTTGTATTGATTTGACAATAACCAGAGTATCGGCATTAATGAGATACGCTTTCCACTATAAATGCCCTTGTACTTAATATGCAATTAGTAATCTTCGATACAGAATTTACCGCCTGGTTAGGATCACAACAACGAAACTGGTCTGAAACATGGGAACAGCGCGAGTTAATTCAATTGGCTGCGGTAAAAATAACCTTGAGTGATGCAGGTGTCGAATTGTTGTCTACCTTTAACGAAGTAGTAAAACCCAAAATTAATGTGCAGCTAAGTGACTATATCATTGATCTTACAGGTATTAGTCAATCCATGATTGATGACATGGGGGTTGATTTCGCCTCTTCTCTGAATTTGTTTTATCAATTTTGTCAAAACGGTGAACTACCCTGTTTCGCCTGGGGACATGATGAAAAAATACTGCGCGAAAATTGCAAACTAAACCAACTCGACATGCCCCACTTTAGCGGCGGTTTTTTCAATCTCAATCAGATCATTCGCAATGCAAATATTGATGGCGCTCACCTTTGCAGTGGTGATTTGGCAAATCAATTGGGTCTGGATTTGCCTGGTCACGTGCACAATGCTTTGTACGATGTTCGCAGTATCGCGCTAGCCCTAAATCACTGGGTGAAAAATGGGCTGTTTAGTTCCTCTCAACTGATGCAGAGTATTCTCGTTCGACCATAAAAAAGGCACGGCATTGTAAACAATGCAGTGCCTTCAATTTTTCAGCTAATACTTAGACTTTTGCTTGTGCTGTAGCTCCAGCAGGTCCCACAGGCGTCTTTTTATTGCTTCTGCTGGCAAGTCGTATTGAGCCGTGATAGCCGCTAATAATACCTGTTTTGAGATCTTCGAGGATCATATACAGACATGGCACCAAAATAAGTGTTACCAGTGTGGCATATAACACAGCGAAACCAAGTGCTACCGCCATAGGAACAACAAGCTTGGCCTGTAAGCTGCTTTCAAACATAATAGGTAACACGCCGACAAAGGTTGTAATAGAAGTTAACAGGATTGCTCTAAAACGAGCACAGCCTGCTTCTGTTACCGATTCTCTTATACTATGGCCCTGCAGACGCCGCTGGTTGACAAAATCGGTCATCACTAAGCTGTCATTGATTACCACACCCGCAGCAGCGATCAATCCAAAGGTGGACATCATGCTTAAATCTAAACCAAAGAAGAAGTGCCCCCAGATGGCGCCGGTTAAACTAAATGGAATAACCGACATAATAATCAAAGGCTGCCCATAACTTTTCAGGGGGATTGCCAGTAGAATAAATACCATGATTAAGCCCGCTACCAAAAACATCATCTGTTGATCTTGTTGGGCTTGTTGTTCTTCTATGCCGCCGCCCAACTCCGATCTGACGCTTGGAAATGCCTCTTTTAATTGTGGTAAAAGTTTTTCCTCTACCTCTTCAATCACTTCATTGGGTTCAACCGCTTCTTCATCGATTGAGCCGAAGATGTAAACACTGCGGTAACCGCCTTCACGCCTGATGTAATTAATCCCCTGGGTTTCAGTTAAGGTAACCACATCCCCAAGCATGACTTCTTTGCCGGAAGGAGTCGTGATAAGCGCATATTTTAATTCGGCAAAGCGTTCGCGAGTGAGTTTTGGGTAACGCACCATGACGCGCACCTCTTCATCGCCACGGATGACTCGCTGGGCTTCCCCACCGTAAAAACTGGCGCCTACCTGGCGGGCGATGCTGGCTAAATTAAGACCTAAGTCGTGTGCAACTGGCAATAAGTCCATTTGTATTTCTTTACTTGCCGGATCAATAGTTGAGCTAACATCAAATAGTCCGTCTTGCTGCTGCAACATGGCGATAAACTCTCGTCCTGCTGCATTAAGCGTATTAATGTCGGCCCCAAATAACATAAAGCCAAACTCACCATCATCATTGCCACCGCCAGTAAGATCATCACGAATGGTAAGTGACTTCATGCCCGGAATGACGGGCATTTTTTCACGCCAGCGTCTGGCTAGTTCAAATGCATCAAAATGACGCTCGTCTTCGTCAACTAAAGGCACCAGAATACGCCCTCTTGTGCGCCCCTGATTGTAGACCATCCGATCTCTCATCATCGTGCTGCCAAACTCTTCGATAATCGTGTTATCCACATCAATAATGACAGCTTCAACCCGTTTGATCGCATCGATGGTAACCTGATCCGATATGTTTTCGTTCATTTCAATGACAATACTGGGGAAATCATGGGGGACTTTAGGCGATGGGATCATACGCACGTAATTAGCCGTTACTAAACCAATACTGATCATCAGAATGGCAATAAAAACTGCAAACACTAACCAGCGCCATTCGATAGAGCGCTGCACAAAACGTTTGTAAGGTCCGTAAACAAAACCAAAAAATCGTTTATTAAAACGGTCGCGCCAACCATTTTCTTTCACTGGAGTAAATTTCATGTGGGCTAAATGGGCCGGCAATATCCACTTTGACTCAATTAAACTAAAGACCAAACACAAAATAACCACTACGGCAATATTGTAAAAAAAAGCGCCTTCTGGTCCGGTGGAAAAAACAGCTGGAGCAAACACCGCGATGGTAGTCAATACACCAAAGGTAGCTGGAGTCGCCACGCGCTTCGCTCCGCGCACAACACTCTCAACCCCTGAACCATTTTTTTCAATTTCTGCGTAGGCACTTTCGCCAATGACAATGGCATCGTCGACAACAATTCCGAGCACCATAATAAAAGCAAACAGGGAAAGAATATTAATAGTTACACCAAATACGGGCATTAGCATTATGGCGCCTAAAAAACAGACCGGCAATCCGAGCATGACCCAAAAAGCCACTCTAAAGCGTAAAAATATAGTGAGCATTAATGCCACTAAAATAGAACCTTGAAACAGGTTTTTAAGCATCATGTCTAAACGCTGATTTAAATAGTAAGTAAAATCGACCAATATTTTTAATTGCAAACCTTCAGGCAGCGTTTTGTTACGCATTTCGATATAATCTTTGACAG
Organism: Paraglaciecola sp.; assembly: GCA_047622205.1. Classification (GTDB taxonomy): domain Bacteria; phylum Pseudomonadota; class Gammaproteobacteria; order Enterobacterales; family Alteromonadaceae; genus Paraglaciecola. The sequence continues at coordinate 111 of JBLHNW010000306.1, read as the reverse complement.
ATTTGGATACTGGGATAGAACTCTGGTCTTTAGTGGCTTTTACCGACATGTAAATGGCGTTAACGCCTGAGTACTTAAAGTAACGCTCGCCTTCAACGAAGCCATCTTTAA
>JBLHNW010000305.1:0-5293 GCA_047622205.1 Paraglaciecola sp. | reverse complement strand
ATTAATGCGCAAACATGATATTGCAGCCTTAATCCTGGAACCAGGGGCGGCGATGGATTATTTTTCCGGCATTCAATGGTGGCGTTCTGAACGATTAACCGCGGTTGTTATTCCCAGAGAGGGGGATATTGCCGTGGTCTGCCCATTTTTTGAAGAGCCGAGTATTCGAGAAACATTAGCTGTCGGCAAAGATGTGCGGGTATGGCAAGAACATGAAAGCCCGTTTGTGCAAATTCAGCAAATATTAAAAGACCGCGGAGTAAACAAAGGTAAGCTGGCTTTCGAACATTCTGTACGTTACTTCGTGTTGCAAGGTGTCATGGAGTTGTTGCCGGGTATGCAAGATATCAGCGCCGACCCTGTCACACTTGGTTGTCGAATGTTCAAGGATGAGCACGAAATTGCACTCATGCATAAAGCCAATGAAATAACCCTACAAGCCTACGCTCATGTCTGGTCGCAATTAGCCATCGGTATGAGCCAAAGTGATGTTAAGCAACTTATGTCTGATGCTCAAGCCCAGTTAGGCGGCAGCGGCATCTGGAATATGGCTTTGTTTAATGAGGCCAGTGCCTTCCCCCATGGCACCAATCAAAAACAGACCATAACTGAAGGTTCAATTGTATTGATGGATTGTGGCTGCAGTGTGCATGGCTACCAATCTGATATCAGCCGCACAATGGTATTTGGTGAGCCAAGCAAATATCAGCGACTTATATGGGATACGGTTAGACAAGGTCAAACCATTGCCTTTGAAAAAGCCCAACTTGGCACTCCAGCGGGTCAGGTAGACGATGCGGTCAGAGAATATTATGTCAAACAAGGCTTAGGCCCTGATTATAAATTACCCGGTTTGTCTCATCGCACGGGCCACGGTATTGGCATGGAAGGTCATGAGCGGGTAAATTTCGTGCATGGGGAAAAAGAAACGTTAAAGTCCGGCATGTGTTTTTCCAATGAACCAGGTATTTATATTCCAGATAAATTTGGTGTCCGTCTCGAAGACTGCATATATATGACGGATACCGGTCCCAGCTGGTTTACTAAACCCCCTTCTTCACTAGATTCTCCGATTGGCGAATTATTTCCCCTACAGGTAGGTTAACAATGTTCGATAGAAAACTAGTTTCTTTATTGTGTTGTCTCTTTTCAAGCAATTTAATGGCTGATGCCGGACAGGATTTCGACTCCCTCCTGGATCGTCATTGGCAAAAAGCCCATCAGGAAAAAATATTCTTTCGCACCGACCCGGATGCGTGGAAGCCAAACGGTAAATTGGCCGAATTCACCCCTAAAGCATTTGCCCGACGACAGGCATTTAATCAAAAAATGTTGAATGAACTAAAACACATTCCATTCGATAAATTGAATAAAGATCGGCAAGTTAGTTATCGTTTATTTAAGTATGAACGAGAAACAGAGGAGCAAAGTTATAATTTTCAAGACCGTTATTTTACTTTTAACTTTCTGAGTGGCTGGCATACCTATTTTGCCGAAGCCCCCGCCAATATGGCTTTTCTAAGCACTCAGGACTATGCGCAATATTTAATTAGCCTTGCAGACTATCCACGTTTTAATAATGAAAATATCGCCCTATTACAACAAGGACTGGACAGCGGTTTTGTGCATCATTGTGAAAGTTTCAATGACTATGACCAGACCATCAGCGCACATATAGTCGATAAACCCGAAAACAGTGCATTATTTGAACCTTTTACCCGCTTCCCAAAGAATTTTACTGACAAACAAAAACACCGATTAATGCAAAAGGGCAAAGAGTTGGTTAGCAGCGCTGTTATTCCTGCATATCAAAAATTTCATGATTTTTTTGTTCAAGACTACATGCCTAATTGTCGCAAAAACCCTGGTATAAGCAGTGTTCCTGGTGGAGATGCGTATTATGTTTATGCGGCAAATTATTACACCACCACGACCCTTAGCCCTCAACAGATCCACGATCTTGGCTTAAGTGAAGTCAAACGTATCTATCAGGAAATGCAGGGAATTATTCAACAAGTAGGATTCAAAGGTAGTTACTCCGAATTTCTTCAGTTCCTTGCTACGGACCCGCAATTTTATGCCCAGGACAGGCAAGATGTATTGGAGAAAACGGCGTTTATTACCCAGTCAATGTACGGCAAGTTACCGTCTTTTTTCGGCAGTTTGCCACGCAATACTTTTACTATAAAAGGTTCAGCGTCCCGCGGTGCGTTTTACATGCCCCCGCCGGATAATCGCACCCCCGGAACGTATTTTTTAAACTCTGAACCGGCTCAGCAGCCATTGTATAATTTAGAGGCCTTAAGTTTACATGAAGCGGTTCCTGGTCATCACCTACAAAACGCCATTGCCATGGAGTTAGATGTGCCAGAATTTCGACGTACCTTGGGTCACTCTGCGTTCTCAGAAGGTTGGGGACTGTATTCAGAACGCTTAGGTAAAGAAGCCGGATTTTATCAAAACCCCTACAGCGACTTTGGTCGCTTAGGTTATGAAATGTGGCGTGCCGTGCGGTTGGTGGTCGATACTGGCATCCATGCTTTTGGATGGAGTCGTCAACAGGCCATTGACTATCTTGGTAGTCGCACCGCACTAACCGAAAAATCCGTGCAAGATCAAATTGACCGTTATATCTCCTGGCCGGGACAAGCCTTGTCTTACAAGATTGGCGAGTTGAAAATACGCGAACTACGAACCAAAGCCGAAAAGGAACTGGGAACTAAATTTGATATCCGTATGTTCCATGACACCATCATTGGTCAGGGTTCCATGCCTATGGCCGTGCTGGAAGACACAGTAAATGAGTGGATTACAGGGCAGAAATAACATGTCTTTCCCCATTGTGCGATCCATTGTGCCAGCCAGGCAAACTGACGATTTTGCTAAAGATTGGTGGTTTGCTCGCCACCAGCAAAAAATAACTGAACGATTAGCTTTGGAAAGTCCAATAGATCTGGTTTTTCTCGGTGATTCCATCACCCATGCCTGGGAATATACTGCGCCTAAAATTTGGCAGAAATATTACGGGGATAGAAATGCCCTCAACTTAGGTTTTGATGGAGATCGTACTGAAAACCTTTTATGGCGTATTCAAAATGGCGAGCTAGAAGGTCTCTCGCCCAAACTGTTCGTTTTACTCATTGGTACCAATAACACCGGCCATCGGCAAGAATCTAGTGAAGACACTGCATTGGGGGTCAAAGCGATATTAGATGAGCTGCAGACGAGATTACCCGCAACTAAAATACTCTTGATGGCAATATTCCCTCGTAGCAAAACTCCGACTCAACGATTGCGTAAATTAGTGGACGGTAGCAATCAATTAATCAAACAGTACGCAGATGAGAAATGTATTTTTTGGATGGATATCAATCACCTTTTTATTGATGCTCAAGGCATATTAGATGAAGCGATTATGCCGGATCTATTGCATCCGATTGCTGCTCAATATGAAGTTTGGGCGGCGGCAATCGAAGCGACTGTGAAGCGTTTATTAGCCGAATAATTTATCCGCAACGCAAGTGGCCGCATACTGCTACAAGTCGCTAAGGTAAGCCTTCAACCATTCTTTTTTAATTCTGAAGGCCTTCTCAAAGTGGTTTAACTGATGCAGCTTAATCCACCACTTTGCGGCTTCACGGCATAATAAAATAATGTACCACGACCCTTTTTCAGGTTCAAAATGAATGTCGAATATTTTTACACGCTGACAGGACTTATTGCATTAAAACAAATAATAACTATATTTTTCATGTGCTTATAATTATGGCACAACAAATGCTTTATTTAGTGTTCAACCACAGTTTTAGGAAATATATATGCAGTTATTTCGCAACTTTTTAGTTTCAAGTTTACTTTTAGTTTCTAGTCAATCCATGGCAACGGTTATTAATTTTGACGAATTTATCAACCTACAATGGTTTGGCAATTCTTCAATCTCGTCTCAAGGTTTTGATATTGCCTCGACAGGAGCATCTTTAACGACCGGCGCCCTTGCCACTACAAGTTTTTGTGGCCCATCTTGCCCAGATAATGGCGGTTTATATCTATTAGGACATGGTGCTGGCTTTACGATTTCAGCTATTAACGGGGGTACTTTTTCCTTACTTGACTTCGATGCTGCTGAAGCGCATCACGGACATACTCTTCACGCACCGACCATACAAGTTACCGGCGTGTTATTTGACAACACAGTGGTGCAAGGCTTATTTAACGTTGACAACATTAATGACGGTGACGGCCCGTTGATCGATTTTCAAAACTTCATTACTGGTGCACTATTTACCGATGTGGTGTCACTTAATTTTGAAGGCATCGGCGGAAACTCTAATTTTTTCAGCCTTGATAATATTAACTTCGCAGCCGTAACTTCGACAGCAGTGGTATCAGCGCCTGGTTCAGCATTGCTTATGTTTTTAGCTTTGGCCGGTTTGTTGGCAACACGCCGTACAACACGAGCTTAGCTTAAACCAAGGCTGAATGGGTAAAGGTTACATCCATTCAGCCTTTTTGTTCCAAGCAAAGTAATTATCACTATTACCAGCAATAAGATAAAAGTCTCCAAATTTACTGTCTCCTTGTTACATACTGTTTGCGATAGCGTGAGATTCACTAGCTCATTGTTAATAACCTAACTCAGAAAAAGGGGTCGTAGTACATCAACTTTGGACACTTATTTTTTAGCAGTAAAGTGGGCCAGTTTTAGACTGCCGTTGACGATCTTGCGGCGTATATCCTCGAGTCTGCTCACATTGGTTAACAGCGTGGGTATTTCACTCTTCAATTTCTGCATAAAGGCGCCCATCTTTGTTGGTGTAAAGCCCTTGTTAAAATGTAATTTTCACTGGTCTGGCGGCTTTTCATTGACAATCCTGCCCTAAACTTGACTCCCTTTTAGCCAAAAAAAACCCTGTCATACCATGTTTTTTCTATAATTCCTGCAACAGGTCAGTGGCGCAGTTAGACAACGATAAGAGTTCGACTCCCGTTGATAAAATTGCGTGTGATACCTGCATGTGAGAAAAACATCAAGGCTTTAGAAACGCCTTAACTTTTAGCTACCCGTTCACTTTCGAGAGCAGAATTTGTAAAACGTCTGCTAAGGTAAGGCGTCAACCATTTTTCTAATTTTTAAGGCCTTCTCAAAGTGATTTAATTTATGCGTCGCTATCCACCACGTAGCAGCTTCCATTAACAATTCTGGGGTGTCATTTTTATTGGCAAAAAAGGCGTAAAATGACAACCCAACATTTTCGCCTTTTTGGGCGATTTTATGCTCGCATACCTGGATGAT
>JBLHNW010000304.1:0-5299 GCA_047622205.1 Paraglaciecola sp. | reverse complement strand
GTTAGGGCTATAGGGTAAATATGCACAATATTGAAATAGTTGAAGCATCTAATGATGATTTTAAAGATGTAGTTGGATTAATTAAAAGTCTTTTAGTCGAGCTTGAGCCTTCAGCTAAAGAAGAAGTTGAAAATACTGCATTAAATGACATTGCTAAAGACTTATTAGCAAAATCAAAAATTTGGGTGTTTGTGGCTAAAAAAGATGACATTAATATTGGTCTTATTACACTACATGAATGTGCGGCTATTTATGCCGGTGGAGTGTTTGGCGAAGTATCGGAACTTTATGTTAAGCCCGAATTTAGATCATTAAAGGTAGGTGAATTATTATTATCTTCTGCCATTGAGTATGGAAAATTACGTGGTTGGAAAAGACTAGAGGTTGGTAGCCCTTCAATGAGTGAAAGCCCAAGAACATATAAGTTTTATGAGAAACAAGGGTTTCAATGTACAGGATCTAGACTACGGTTTCTAATATAGCCCTAACAAGCGCTTCAAACGGAGAAAATACAGTTGGCTGTTTCACTCCGTTCAACATTTTAGCCAACTATATTTTTCCGCTTAAGCGGGCGTTATTGAATGGCAGCTTAGGGCAACTTTCAGCCTTTTTGCTTAGATTTGTTTGAATTCGCGAAAAGGCTGTAGAGTACTCATAGCGATCATTCGACAACATCCAAAAGCAGTTTATGGGGATGCTCGAACATTTAAAATATCCCAGCATGCGCACGGATAGCAAAACGTTTGTGTCTCTATCAGAGCAAAATTTATCAAGATAACAAGGACAGAGTATGTTAACTGAATCATATGTGATGGGGCCAGAAACACCCACCGTGAAAGATATCACTGTGGGTGAACTATTAAAAATCGCAGCACAAGAATGTCCCCAAAGAGTGGCAATGATAGCCGGTGTTAATGACCCCAGCGAAAGACGTCAATGGACTTATGCAGAGTTGTATGCAGATTCGTTAATGGTGGCGCGAGCGATACTGCAAAAATTCAAACCGGGCGAACATATCGCCGTCATGGCCCCTAACATTCCTGAGTGGCTTTTGGTTCAATTTGGCTCGGCATTGGCCGGCACTGTTCTTGTTACGGTCAACCCCGCATATCGACCTGACGAAATTGCCTATGTGTTGAAACAATCAGAGAGCGCCGGTATTTTTGTATTACCCGAATTTCGCGGCAATGAGATGTTGGCTTCGATTAAACAAGTTTCGCCGCAATGCCCTGATCTCAGGGAGATTATACAATTTGATCAATGGGATGCTTTTATGTCGCTTAGTCAGAATGACACCATTACCCTGCCCGATGTTAAGCCCAGCGATGCTGTCATGATTCAATATACCTCTGGCACCACAGGCTTCCCAAAGGGTGTACTGCTGCACCATCGTGGGCTTGTTAATAACGGCTACCATACGCAAGATCGCATGGGCGTTGAGGAAGGCTCGGTATGGATGACGACCATGCCGCTGTTTCATACTGGTGGTTGTGTTGCATGTGTTTTGGGTGCCGTAGGAAAAAAAACGACTCAAGTATTAGTGGAGGCATTTGAGCCTGGTCGTGTCTTGGAGTTGGTTGAGACCTACAGTGCAAACTCGATGGTGGGAGTACCAACGATGTTGATCGCTATGCTTGAACACCCGGAATTTGCTAATCGTGATTTATCTACTTTGAGTAACGTGTGTTCAGGTGGATCACTAGTACCTGCGGACGTGGTAAAACTTTTTGAAGATAAGCTCGGGGTGAATTTTACTATCGTTTTTGGACAAACTGAAAGCTCGCCGGTCTCTTCGATGACAAGGCCTGATGACACTACCGATGATAAAGCCAATACTATTGGTGGCCCGATGCCGAATGTAGAGCTAAAGATAGTTGACCCAGACACCGGCGCTACTGTGCCGCTCAATACACTGGGTGAGTATCTCACGCGTGGTTACCATATTATGAATGGCTATTTTAATATGGCGGAGGCAACGGCTAAAACTATTGATGAAGATGGATGGTTGCACACAGGTGACCTCTGCTCTATGGATGAGAGAGGTTATTGCAAGGTAGAGGGCCGCTTGAAGGATATGATTATTCGAGGCGGAGAAAATATTTATCCAAGAGAAATTGAGAACCTGCTATTTAAGCACCCTACTGTTGGTGAGGTGGCCGTTGTCGGTTTACCTGACGATCGACTAGGTGAAGTAGTCGCTGCTTTTATTCGTCCGGCCCCCGATAAAAAGATAGATAAAAATGAATTATTTAGCCTTCTAAGAAAACACTTATCACCTCAAAAAACACCCACACACTGGTTTAGTGTCAGCAGCTTTCCGTTAACTGGTTCCGGTAAAATTCAAAAGTTTTCCCTGAGGAAACAGTGGGAAGCAGGAGAGTTATCGGAAATCTAGATGAGCTAATTATGTGTAAAGTTTGAACATCACAAGCCGTTTCATTTGACAACGGCGTGGTATCACATCTTCCATTTTGAATTACCGCAAGGTGTTGCGTTGACCGGTTGAACTCACAACTCGAAGCGGTCGTTGGGTATTTTAAAGAAACTAATTTGTGTGCCAGAATATTAAAGATATCTAGGCACGATGCCGGATAACAAAACTGTCATATCTCTAATGGATGGATCCAGTATGAATCAAAGTAAAGCTATTCCTATCTCAATATTATCAGGACTATTCTTGGTTTAATTGGCGTACACCTAATGGGTTATGTCGTAGCAATCGCAATACCTAAAGAATATTTTTTATGGTTTAAGGGAAACCTGTTTGTTGAACTTGGAATGATTATATTAGGGATACTAGAGCAATTTTCTGGCTTTGGCATATTGGCTCTAATCACGGGATATATCTTGGGTAAAGTCACTCTGTCTAATTGGTTAGCTAATAGTATTATCTGCTATTTTTCAGTCTTACTTTATTTTTTGGTAGGTTCAGCCTTAGTCTACCTTGGTTCTATATCAAATCCGTTTGCGGGAGTTTCAAGTTTATATTTATTACCATTGTTTGTATTACCTGCTTGTTTAATGGCTGCTATTTATATGGCGTCTACGAGATATAACAAGCAAATAAACAAGGACAAATAACAGTTGGCTACGTTTCGCTTCGCTACACAATTTTAGCCAACTATTACTTAGCCTGTTATTTAGGCGTTATAAGGCGTCGGATAGCCCGCTATTGACCTTTTGCGGGCCAAGACAGTGCTGATGATAAAGGAAGAGGTTTTATCTAATAGCAGCAAGCCACCTCAATCGTTTTCGACAGTCTGCTCAGATTGCTTTTTTAGTGCATCTTCAAAGGCGTATTCCGTTTCTACAATAAAGTTGGAAAACGCGTTGGCATCCACGAATGCTAATGGGTCGCCATCCTCCAGTCGCTTACGTTTTGTCTCTAGGTCGAAGAACTCAGGATGATTGGCAAGAAAAACATCCGGCCGCCAGTTAGCTACTCGCTTGAAGGTGCGTCGATAGTCTTCGACGATATCTGGATACTGCGGTGGGTTAACGAGTTGGTTTACAGAAACAGAGGCTGAGCAGAAAACTAGTACATTGTAGGTACGGTCGGCTTCTGTGACCGATAGCTTCCACGACGTGCACCCGCGTGTATGGCCCGGCGTCATGTGCGCCGATAGAGACACGCCCCCCAGACTCAGGGTTTCGCTGTCTTTAATGATGCGATCAATTCCAACAGGCGGCGCTTGAAAAACCAGGCGATCTTCTGACCCAAGTAGGAAACCACCCTCAAGCGCTGAACGGTCTCCTTCACTTGCGATCAATTTCGCTCCACTCAGAGCTTTCAGTTCGGCAAGACCACCTGAATGATCAACATGCGCGTGAGTGTTCAAGAGAATCGCGATGTCCTCCGGCCTATAGCCGAGTTTGCGAATACTGTTAGCGACCATCGGCGCATTTTCTGGAACACCGCCATCAATAAGGATGTGGCCTTCACTGGTTGGTATGAAGAACATTGAGAGTCCACGGGTGCCTACAAAATAGATTGAACCAATGACGCGAAACGGCTCGGCTGGCTCATACCAAAATGGAAAAATAGAGCGCAGCGATACAGACTCAGCGCTCGATCCTTGGATGCCCTCGATAGCAGACAGTGTATCCACCGAAGTGCCTACTTCCTCAGGCTCATTCACATTGCCATGGCTAGTAGCAGCGAATATTGCGAGCGCAATAACAGCCCATGGTCTTCTCATTTTCTTGCTCCTGAAAGTTCTCGGCTTGATAGCCATCATTCAAATCTTACCATGAGCATTTTGTAGAAGCTCGCGGCCTTTTGGCAGATGCTGTTGGAAAACAATTTGGCCCATGTTGATAGTGATAAATAAGAAAAAATCATCCTGAGAGCACTATGGCTTGATTTGTTTAAGGTCGAAATAGAAAGCAAACCATTCTCGCTAGCATATTGATTTTTGAAAAGTGCTTTCAATTAGTTTTTCAACAGTATCGGCACTAAGCTGACATCCCCAAATATTCAGGGTATCGTGTGTTGCCCTATAACAAGTACAGGCAGTCGCGACACAAAAAAGCTTCGCTTTTTTCTGCCGCTGCCGTAAGCGTTATGTTCTTGGAGGAAAAATTTGAGAATTCGAGTTTTAATAATTACTTTGGCTTGGCTTTCCGTATTTTTAAGTGCATTAGCTAGTGCGGCGGATAACAAAGTAGAGCTAGAGGTGTTGGTAAGCAATTACGAAGAGCTAGCAGTAGATGCCAAAAATTGTACAGATTCACGCAATCAGAAATCGGCACCATGTATTCGGTTTATTGAAATATTCAATAACGGGGAAATTAACAATATAATTAAATCATTTGGCAATAATGTGAGTCGCTATTTTAGTATCGATCAAGAACTGACACTCAGGGGTGTTACCGCAGTAGGACACGTTGCTGATACCTTAGGCTTTTTATTCGAAAAACAAACTCAAAAATTGCAAAAACGAACATAACAAACAAATTATGGCTGGGACGCGAAACAGCCGCGCCCCATATTTGAAACGTTAGGGCTACTTTGACAATTCCGCCTCATGTACATACAATGTACATATGATTAAGTTCGATTGGAATGCAGTAAAAGTTGCAACAAATATTAGAAAACACGGGGTTTCTTTTGAAGAAGCTAAATCTGTGTTTTTTGATGATTTTGCTTTGCAGTTTTTTGATCAAGCAAAATCAGAAGTTGAAGACCGATTTCTGATGCTTGGAATGAGTAATGAAACCAAGTTACTTATCGTATGTCATTGTGAACGCGATGATGGAAATACCATCAGAATAATCTCAGCTAGAAAGGCAACGAAAA
>JBLHNW010000303.1:0-5313 GCA_047622205.1 Paraglaciecola sp. | reverse complement strand
CTGTTGTTTTCACTAACAATTGCGGCTACGAAAGAATGCTTGGTTGAAAAAAATACGTTACATGTAATACTACACTTCGAAGTCCATCCGCTATTTTACGTGAAAAATTGACTAAAAGATTAAAAATCGTCGGGATTATTATGCTTTTCACGCTATTGTCATGCGCCGTTGACAAACCTGCTGAGCCGATGTGTCGGGTAAACGAGGAAAAAGCTGAAGAAATACAAGGTAATGCCGCGTGTTTAATCCGTATTCAGAATCAATTGTTGGTGACTCTTGGTCATTCGACAGACAATTATTCTTTGCCTGGCGGTAAGAGCAAAAAAAACGAAAGCGCACAGTGCACTGCTCACCGTCAGACCTGGGCAAAAACCGGATTTAATGTCCTCGTAGGTGAATATCTAGCCATAGGTAATGAGGGTTTACGTTATTACCAATGTACTCTAGGGGGTAACTTTGTCGGTCAAATACAATCATTTCCTGTGCCTGAATGGGCAAGCGCAAAAGTAGCCAGCATTCAGCTAATTGACCCGTTTGAAAGCCACAGAAACGAATGGGCTAGCCCTGGCCAACTAATCATGTTGCGTGATATGTTTAACCGAGTTGAAGTCGAATAGTCAAACATCTCCCCCTGAAGACAAGGCTTCGATCTCTGCTAACACCTCAGTGAACTTCCGCTGTTCGTTGTCTCTTAATGTCATGACGTCTATGTTATCCACCAGCTCTTTTGAACGAATATGCCAATATTGGTGTGGTCCCAATTTTGTAACAGCATCGAGTAAGTTGATTGCAATTGAAGCCTGTCTTGGTGCGCATAAATGGGACAAGAAAAACATATTTAGTGCCTGATAGGGGGTCTTCTTCCGGGTGTGGTTTATCCCTATTCGGTTGTATTCTTTGGCGCGTTCAGAGCCCACAAATAATACGTTTAGCACCCTTTTAATCCACATTTTTCTAACTATGGCTTCGACTGACACTTCAAGAGATAACATATTATTATTTGCTTGCAGAATGTACTCCTTGGACTGTTTAAGCTCACTCAATAAATGTGCATTTATCGACATTAATAGGCTGGGAAAAAAGTCGTGACATGCCAATTTCTGGCTAATATTTAGGTAGATATCCCTTTGTTCACTGTCATTGCGGTTTTCCAACAAGCTCACAGTGCAATGTAGATAAGAGGCTATCGAACTTAAATCAACATTGCCTCTCTGCCACTCTGTTTGTTCAAGTAACGTCTTTATGGCTTTCACTTGCTTGGGCATTTGTGCAGCAGTCTGTAAATTTATTAATAAAACATACAGCTGACATTTTATTATCATCAGTTTGATAGAATGGCGAAAAAACAAATTATCTAAACTTGTACCAAGCTTGAAACTTAAAAATTTAAGCGCACTTTCGATGCCTTGGGCTTCAGCCAGTAAAAGAGCATTGAGTTCAATTTCAGCAAGGCTAAATTTGTGCTTGGTTGATCATTAAAATATTCCTGAGCCACTTGATAATCAGCATCATTGATAAATTGATAAATCTGATAAACTAGCCCGCGCTTATACATTGTGGGAATTCCCTTAAGCATACCCATTGTTAGTTTTAACTTTCGTTCATCACCAAGCGCATTGGCAATTGACAATCTGTTAGTTGCCCGAAAAACTTCATCTTTGATAGCGTGAGTAATTTGCCAGGCCTTGTTGCCCTGACCAAGTCGTAATAGTAAATGCGCGTTGATCACCGCAAGTTCATCCAACTGGGTTGATGAGAATTGCCCAATTGGCATTCTTTTCAGTCGAATCAAAAGCGTCTCGAATTTATTTTCCATAAATTCATTCAAGGCATCTTTAAAAAAACCTATTGATGAATATCCTTGCTGGATTATTTGCCATAGAGTTTCGGGTTTGACCGGTTTAAGAAGTACTTCATACTTTAAGTATCGAAACGGATGATTGGAAGATGCGGTTAATTCAGAGTTTGTAATAAAAATGACCTTGCACCAAACAGGCAAAAGAGCCGCAGCATCAAGGGCATTAAGTAGCTCAATGCCACTGTGACAATAACCAATCAGTAAAATATCAACATCGAGTACTTTATTTTCGGTTAACAAACTAGAGCCGCTTTCCAAAGTCTTTATGTATTTCATGCCTGCTTTAGAAAGATGAGATTTGATCAAAACCCTACTTTCCAGAGAGTCCTCTATTACCAAAACTTTAAGTGAACCAGGACTGTTAACTACCTGTATTTATTCCGATTTCAACTGAATTTAATCCCTATAATTTTTAGCTGTACTGGTATTTTCGTAATTATGATCACCACAAATCTAACTTCGAAACACTAGAAACACTAGTATTGAGGTCTCTTGGGTATATCAATGAAAATTATGTAGACTATGCGATAAACCTTAGGTTATTTTTTGCGTATAGTAGTTATACTGGTCGGCTCAGTTGAGAGAATCACTTTAGGAAAAAATATGCCTTTATATAACGCACCATTAAAAGATATGCAGTTTATATTGCATGAATGGTTGGGACTTGAGTCGCATTACCAATCACTAGGGTTGAGTGATTTTGATCAGGAACTGGTCAATGAAGTTCTTAATCAAGGTGCCAAGTTTGCGCAAGAAGTGATCGCCCCTCTTAATCACGAAGGAGATGAACAAGGATGCTCCTTAGTCGACGGCAAAGTCACCACACCTGAAGGCTTCGCTAAAGCTTACCAAGAATATATTGCTAATGGTTGGAACGCCATGCTCGGTAGCGCGGAATATGATGGGCAGGATTTACCTCACACCATAGCCGTTCCCGTACAAGAAATGCTCAGCTCAGCTAATTTAAGCTGGAGGTTAACCAGTATTTTAACTGAAAGTGCAGTATTGGCAGTGACAACACACGCCAGCGATGATTTAAAAAAAATATATTTGGCTAAACTCATTTCGGGTGATTGGACGGGCACAATGTGTTTAACCGAACCCCAGGCAGGGACAGACCTAAGTCTACTGTCAACTAAAGCACAACCCGCAGAAGATGGCAGTGTTCGGATCACCGGCAATAAGATATTTATCTCCGCCGGCGATCAAGATTGGACAGATAATATCGTTCATCTGGTTTTGGCTCGATTACCTGATGCCCCCAAAGGTGTGAAAGGGCTTAGCCTATTCCTAGTACCTAAATTTTTGCCCAATTCCGATGGCAGTGCTGGCCAGGCTAATGCAGTAACTGTTGGTAGCATTGAGAAAAAAATGGGCTTAAAAGGCAGCCCAACATGTGTAATGAACTTTGACGGCGCTAAAGGCTTTTTAGTTGGAGCGCCACATACAGGTCTGGCATGTATGTTTACAATGATGAATGACGCTCGTTTTCAGGTTGGATTGCAAGGTCTGGGGATTGCTGAAGCGTCTTATCAAGGCGCCCTCGCCTATGCCAGAGATCGTCTGCAATCACGCGCTCCGCAAGGTACTCAACAGCAAGACAAAGCCGCTGATGGGATTATCCATCAACCCGATGTGAGAAGAATGTTATTAACTCAAAAAGCCATAGTCGAAGGTTCCCGGGCGCTAAGTTTGATGTATGCACAACAGATGGATATTGAAAAATTTGGTGCACAGGAGAGCAAAGCAAAGGCCAATAATGTCATTGCTTTCTTAACCCCTATTATTAAAGGTTTTGTGACCGATATGGCCACTGAGCTTGGCAATTTGGGAATACAGGTATATGGCGGCCACGGCTACATTCGTGAGTGGGGTATGGAACAATTGGTTCGTGATGCTCGTATTACTCAGCTGTATGAGGGAACTAATGGTATTCAGGCCATGGATTTAATTTCCAGAAAACTGGCACGTGACAAAGGTACAATGCTCGAAGACAGCTATGAATTATTTGCAGCAAAAGTAGCAAACATAGTGGATGAGGCAAGCAAAACTAAAGCTGAGTGTTTGTTGCAAGAATGGTTCTCCACAGCCCAACAGCTGAAAGACCAAAACGCGGTGGATTTGGCCGGAGCCGCTTATGATTTTATGCATTACAGCGCATATTGTTTATTAGGGGTGATTTGGTTGAGCATGGCCGATACAGCCAAACGCTCCGATAACCCTGCGATCAGGCAAGGCAAACAGAAGACCTGTGCTTTTTATTTAAAAAGGTTGCTACCAAGAAAAGACTTATATAAACAAAACCTGCTGTTGGATGCGCAAGATTTATTGATAGTTAACGACCAGGAGTTTGATTATCAATAGCCCCAAAAGATAAACAGCTATGCCCATGCCAACTCAAACTACGTGTCATTTTGAGCTTGAATGGATATAAAACATCGATCAAATTAGTCCGGCCTTGAAAATAGGCCGGATTTTTTTTGTCTTTTATTCAAACCAAAAAAAAGGTCACCGAAGTGACCTTTATATTTTTGCCTAACTAATTTAGTTTATTGTGGATCCGTGATTTGGCATTTATCGCGAGTACAAAGTCCTCTCAATAAAAACGCATCGTGATCATCAATATCACCATCGCGATCTAAATCGAATGACCTAGGGATTGTACGTCCTGTACTAATAGCCTTAAGTAATCTGCGAATATCGCGTCTGTCAACGTCACCATCACGGTCAAAATCTCCACGCACTTTCTCTGCAGTTGCAAAGTTAAGGCTGATTAACACCGGATCGTGATCAGAACTACGGTAAGCATCAGGGGCATAATCGTCCACATCATTAAAATCAGAGCTGAACTCCGAACTGTAATCTAAGGCTACAGGCTCATCAGAATTGATATGCCATTCAGTTGCATCTACTACGTTCTCCAGCAACATTGCGTTGGCTAAAGCATGATCAAGATAACCTACTTCTCCTGAGAAGCTGAAGCTGTAAGCCTGATCACCTTCATACTGGGCTATCAGATTGGTATATCCAACTGAAGTAAGCGCAGAAATTGGATCTTCTTTGGCATAAGCATTTAAGTCACCCATCACCATAACCGGCTTTTCTGGATATACATCATCCAACCAAGCGACAATAGCTTGAGCTGCTCTGGTTCGTGTAAGATTACAATTAGCCTGGCCGTCACCGGTATCAGGGTCACCTAATTCATCACAATCGCTACCCTTGGATTTAAGATGATTAACAGTAAGGACAACTGATCCGCCTTCGCTTAATAAGCTAAACTCTTGAGCCAAAGCCGGTCTATTTTTGGTATCTACAAACAGTGGAAGACCCTCATCATCAACAATGGAATTGCTGCTATCAAGGATTTGTGATGCACCTTCAAGAGACACTACTGCTGGCTTGTAAATAAAACCAACCGCAATTTCGTCTGTCCCAATAACCGACACACCTGG
>JBLHNW010000302.1:0-5341 GCA_047622205.1 Paraglaciecola sp. | reverse complement strand
TAGGCTTGTTGGGCAATATGCTCGGGCTTTCATATAAAGAGCACAGAGATCAGGGCTTCAACTATAAAGGATATATTGCCGAAAATTTTGTTCAAAACGAGCTTGTAGCAAAATATGGTAGTCCAACCTATTCATGGGAATATGCTCGAAGTGAAATTGAATTTTTATATAAGCATGATTCTGGAAGCATTGTTCCAATAGAAGTGAAAAGTGGTAAACGAACTAGAGCTAAGTCTCTTGATGTTTATGTTCAGCGTTATCAACCTGAAAAGACAATAAAATTAATTGGTTCTCAAGGCTCAATAGAAAACCCTGATGCTTTAGTGCTACCACTGTATTATGCAAGTAAGCTTGAGCAGTTTGTAGATTGCTAGGCGCGTAGCTAACAGGACAGACACGATAACAATTTGTTCAAAAAGAGCCGTTCTAACGCATCAATTCCAATCTCTGGTGGCACCGCCACAAAATTAACAGGACAGGCATGATAATTCATAATATTCCGACTAGCTATTTGAGTTAACTCAAACACATGCAACTTAGAAAGATGAATGCTTAAGAACACACGCATCAATATTTAGCCTGCAAAACAATCCAAACTGGCAAGAGAATAGGCAGAGCGAGTAGCATTTAATGTTTGCTTTTTAATTTGTATGAGGCGGAGTCGGGTACTGGTCAGGCTGAAAGCCTTTAGAATTGGTACAACCGAGTGGACTCGAACCACCGACCCCTACCATGTCAAGGTAGTGCTCTAACCAACTGAGCTACGATTGTACTGTATTTTTCTATGTTTCGAATTGGAGCTTCAAAACGGCGCGTATCATAACGATGCAGCTATTTATCTGCAAGTTGTTTTTGTCCTGTAATCGATTAACTGCTCATGTTTTAGCCGTTGGGTGTTATTCCACAGCGTTTATAGAGTTTTTGCCAAAACTGGATATGCGTTTGTATAGACATTTTATAGTCTGTAAAGTTTTGCTGGGTGTGTTTAATTAGCATGTTTTTAATCAGAGGATTGGTATGTGGGGTATTCGCAATAGTTTCTAAAACTGACGTGAGTTGATATTGGTAGTGGTTTATTTTAGTCGCCACCGGCTGAATTTTTTCCACAAAAAATAACTGAAACACGTTTTGTAAATAGTTTACCTCTGTACTTGCTTTGCCCGATGGACATTTCATTAGCGTGCTGTTGTGCTCAAGCCATTGGGTGATGTGTGTCAGGTTGTCTGTTAGGAGTGATTGGCTGCGCCACATTCTGGCGGGTAATTGGTAGCTCTTAAGGTTGGCAAGATGTTGTTCGAGATCACTGGAGTTTGATTGCGGGCTAGCTAAAAGCCGCGACAGATACTCAAAGGCTTGCAGCGTTTGATTAATGCCGTCTTTTTCTGTTCCTTGAATAAAGCCTGAATTTGCGCTCAGGGCCAATTTTACTTCATCACTAATTTGCAATAAATTCGCCCAAACTAATGGCAGATTATTTTGTTTTTGTTGTTGCCAGCTTGATAGTGTTGCTGAAATTTCGCTGTTTTCTTTATTTAACAGACAACGTTCAATTTCCTCGAGAAGTTCGACTTCGTATTGGTAGCGGGCTGATGGGTATTGGGTTCTGCCTAGTGCGGTGTTGCGCTGGGCAACCAGAGTAGAGAGTTGGCAGTTTTTAAGGGCATAAAAATCGGCTAATTTTATCGTTGTTGCTGGAATGTCTTTTTTAAGAAGTTTAATAGAAGGGAAGGGCGCCAGTGTCGGTTTTTGTAAGTCTTGGGAGGGGACGTTTAACACCGCTGCCAGACGTTGCTGGTAGTCTTGTATATCGTTGGCAAGTTTATGTTGGCCGCTGCAGGCAGTCAGAAGTAGAACAAGTGGCAAAACAATGCATGCGACTCGACTAGCTGCCGGGAATGGCTTTTTGTTCAATAAAGCTGCTCGTCATCTGCGCTGACTGTCACGTCCAGCTTTTTGGCCGACTCATCTATGTGCATATTCAGGTGTACCGGGTTACAGCAATTGGCACAGTCTTCATAAAAATCCTGATCCCCATCACTGAAGTCCAATTCAATATGTAAATGATGTCCACAGTGGGGACAAATAATGGTGCTATGTTTTAGTTTTTGCACTGCAATTCTCCTAAGCTTTGCTAAAGGATGAAATACTGCGCCCTCCGTCAACCGCAATGATTTGTCCGGTTACATAGGACGCCTCTATTAAATATTCAATCGCCTGGGCTATGTCATCTAGACCACCCAAACGTTGTGCTGGAATTTGTTTGAGTACGTCTTGTTTGTCTAGTTCACTAATTTCGCTCTCGGGCCATAATATTGCTCCTGGTGCGACACCGTTCACTCGCACCTCTGGGGCTAGTTCCAGGGCCAGGGATTTAGTCATAGTGACTAATGCCGATTTCGCCATGCAATATACGGTGTGATGTTTAAGAGGCTGTTGTGCATGAATATCCACCATATTAATGATCACGCCGTTTTGTTGCTGTAGTGCTTTACTACAATATTGGGAAATAAACAGAGGAGCCTGCATATTGCTGCCAACCAATTTTTGCCAATCAGTTGCGGTAATGCTGCCGATTGGTGTGGGATAAAATGCCGATGCATTATTGATCAGTACATCCAGTCGACTAAATGCACTTAGGGCAGCCTCGGCGATATTCTCTAAACTCGCCAATTCACTTAGATCCCCTTGGACCAGCTTGGCAGAGTTCGCCCGTTTGATATTCAATTCTACTAATAATTCTTGGGCTTCTTCCCGCGAATGATTGCAATGTAAAACCACATTGAATCCTGCGTTGTGTAAGTGTCTTGCGGTATATGCACCAATTCGCTTTGCACTGCCGGTAATAAACACCACTTTATTATTCATATTGCCTAAATCCTGTTAAATTAGCTGTTTAGCATACGCAGAATTTCAACGATCTTAAACTGTTTAGGCTGCCAAATTGTTTAAATTACTCTTAGCTGAATGTAAGTATTGACCACCAAAGAGCAATGCGTGATTTAATATATGATAGAGCTGGTATACCGGTTTACGATATTGATAATCTAAATCCACAGGCCAGACGTCTTCGTAACCATGGTAAAAGTCACCGGGAAAACGGCTGAATAATTCCGTCATCGCGAGTTCGGCTTCTCTGTCTCCAAAGTAAAATGCCGGGTCGAAAAGTACCGCTTGATCGTTGTTAAATCCGGTGTTTCCTTGCCACAAATCGCCATGGAGCATCGATGGAGTGGGGTTGTGGCCAGTTAATAGCTGTTTCACCAAATCGACCACATGGTCTATATCGGCTAACTCATGGCCTTGTTCTGATAATAATTGCAGCATAAAACCAATTCGTTGTTCCGCAAAAAAACATCCCCATTTTTTTTGCCATTGATTGGGTTGTGGGGTTAAACCAATAAAGTTGTCTTCTTGCCAGCCGTACATTTGTTGGGTTTGCAATTTATGCAGCTGTGCCAATTTTTGACCAAATTCAAACCAGGCTTGTTTGCTACCGGGTTGCATATTGATATGTTCCAGGACTAAAAAACTATGATTGGAAACCGTTCCCAGACAGATCACCTTAGGTACTCTGAATATCTCGGCTTTTTGTAAATGGTCTAAACCTGTGGATTCAGCTTCAAAGTTAGTGAGTTGGTCTTTATCATTGATTTTGACAAAAAAACGGCGCTTTCCATCTGAAATTTTAAACGCTTTGTGGGAGTCTCCATCGGGTACTTCTCGAATATCATCACAAATAAAATCATTGCCTATTTGTTGGCTGATTTGATCACTAATAAAATGCCACATGAGTTTGTTACACGCTAAATTATTACAAGGTCACTCTTTATTATGGTTCATGGCTTAATTTTGTATGGTTGATTACGCTATTATTTATACATTTTTTATATCATCGAGTAATTTATGGTGATTGATACTTTTCTAAAAGGATCACCTCGCTGAGCTTAACGAAGGTGTCAAAGGTTGCGTCAATTAAGGCTTTGTTGGCCATCCAATGGGGTAACATTCCCGACGGATTTCCGCCGCCCTGATAGCTTATGGTTATTTTCTTATCACCTGCGTCAGACACTTTCCACACCCCAAACATATCCTGCATTCGCACATAGTCCGGATCTGTGGGGTATTCATTACCTTTGTTGACGATGTTGATCTGGATTGAATTTGCAGCTTTGACTGTTTTTGAATAAGTTACCATATCGCGATTTCTAATCGGCCAGGGAGCATTAAAGAAAGTATGGACAAGGCGTTCATCAGGGCTGGCGGCTTCTAGGATTTTGACCTGTATCGAATTCGCAATCCAATTTGGCGCAAATTCCACGTCATCAAGTAAACGTAATAGTGCTGATAAATCACTTTTCAAGGTTGTTTTTGCTAACACATCTTTATAGCCAGATTCACCCACGAAGCTGAAAACAGTGATGTCGCCTTGTCCCTTCTCCAATTGCCATTCTTGGGCAAAACTACCATTAACGACACAGGTCATTAAAAAGGCGATTATTCTAATAAAACTGTGTGTGAATGGATATTGCATAGGTGGGGGAGTTCTCGCTATAATGGCTGTCAACTCTGATGGTAGCAGAGTCACTTTTTCAAACACCCGTTTTTGGGTGTTTTTTTATGATTTATTCTTGACCGCTTAGGCCAAGACAAAATATTTGCACGTGGCGCTTGGTAGGCGTCACCACTGCTTAAGGATACATTATGCCCATTATTACGCTTCCCGATGGCAGCCAACGCCAATTTGATCACGCAGTTTCCGTACTTGATGTCGCCAATGATATAGGCCCTGGCTTAGCCAAAGCCACCATTGCTGGAAAAGTTGACGGTGTTTTAGTCGATGCCTGTGACTTAATTGAACAAGACGCCAAATTGCAGATTATTACCGCCAAAAATGACGAGGGACTAGAAATTATTCGTCATTCTTGTGCGCATTTAATTGGGCATGCTATTAAACAAATGTATCCCGATGCAAAAATGGCTATTGGGCCAACCATTGATAATGGCTTTTATTACGACATTGATATGGATCATTCTCTTAATGATGAAGATTTGGTCAAGTTAGAAAAGCGTATGATGGAGCTGGCAAAAACCAACTATGAAGTGGTAAAAGAAGTGGGTAGTTGGCAGCAGGCCCGTGATGCCTTTGTTGCTCGTGGTGAAGACTACAAGTTACAAATTCTTGACGAGAACATTAGTCAGGATGACAAACCTGCTCTTTATCACCATGATGAATATGTTGATATGTGTCGTGGCCCTCATGTGCCCAATATGCGTTTTTGTCAGCATTTCAAAATCATGAAGGTGGCCGGTGCTTATTGGCGTGGTAATAGCGACAATAAGA
>JBLHNW010000301.1:0-5342 GCA_047622205.1 Paraglaciecola sp. | reverse complement strand
AGTTGGAGTTCGCTGGCAATCTTGGCAAGGCGGATATATTCGTCATCATCAAGCACTGATAACATTAATAAAATTGCGTCGGCATTGTGATGACGAGCTAAATACACTTGATAAGGTTCAACAAAAAAGTCTTTGTTAATAACGGGTTGGCTAACGTTAGCGCGCACATATTCGAGGTACTCAAATCTTCCCTGGAAATGTTTTTCGTCAGTCAGAACTGAAATGCAAGCCGCGTAGGGGAGGTATGCAGCAATGATTTCATCCAAATCAAACTCCGCTCGGATCAGACCTTTTGAAGGAGAGGCTTTTTTACATTCAAAGATAAAACCCGCATTTGGCTGGGCGAGTGCAGCGTAGAAACTACGTTCGGAAGGTACGAGATCTGCGACAAATGTTGCCAGTGGTAGAACGCGTTTTCGTTCAGTTATTTCCAAACGCTTATCTGCTACAATTTTTTCCAATATATTTGCCATGTTAACCTTCCTGGACAATGAAAGTAGACTGACTAAGAGCAGCAGATTGTTTGATTGTGGCAAGTGGAAGTTTGTTTTGCATGGCTTCAATCGCTAATTCTGCGCCCTGTTTAAAACTGTCCGCCAGACCGCATAGTTTTAACAATGCACCGGCATTCATGGCAACCGCTGATTGATGGGCAATTTGGCCTTTGCCAGCCAGCACCTGCTCAATGAGTGTTTTGTTTTCCTCTGGCTCACCACCTTGAATCGCGCTTATGGGATATTCTTCTAATCCAAAGTCTCCAGGACAGAGACTATATTCAGTCAACTTGTGGCCATTTATTTCAATGACCTGGGACTCACCATGTAAAGCCAACTCGTCCAAACCGCTGCCGTGCACCACTAAGGCTTTTTGATAACCTAACAATTGCAAGGTCTGTGCAAACGGCATCAGTAAAGCAGGATCATAAACGCCAATCACGATATGACTGGGGCGAGCTGGGTTAACCAATGGGCCAAGTAAGTTAAACAAAGTGCGGGTTTTAAGTGTAGTTCGCACTGGCATGGCGTGCCTGATACCTGAGTGGTAGTTTGGTGCAAACAAAAAGCATAAGTTGGATTCATCTAAACACGCTCTTGCCGTGTCAGCAGACATAGTTAGTTCCAGGTCAAAGGCCTTAAATAAATCCGCTGAACCTGATTTGCTCGAAACACTGCGGTTGCCGTGTTTAGCTACTTTTAGGCCGCAGCTGGCGGCAACAATGGCTGCAGCAGATGAGATGTTGATAGTGTGGTGACCATCACCACCGGTACCGACAATATCAGCAAAATCGTAATTTGGACGAGGAAAACTAGCTGCGTTTTTTATTAGGGCTGCCGCGGCTCCGGCAATCTCCTCGGGCGTTTCACCCTTGATTTTTAGGGCGGTTAACAGGGACGATAAAACAATATCATCAACCTGACCGGTTACTACCTGACTGAACACATCAGTAACTTCATTCTGTGTCAATGAACGGCCCTCGAATAGCTGTTCCAGTATGCTGTGGATCATATTCGCCACCTTAATGTGCTTGTGCTGTTGATTTATCAACAGAGGTTTCTGTTAAATATTGAATACTTTGCAATAACAATTGGCTGCCCTGTGAAGTTAAAATTGATTCAGGATGGAACTGGAATCCAAGCATTTTATCTTGTTTGTGGCATACAGCCATAGGCACTTTTTGCTCTTTCATATTCCCATTTTCAGAGGGTTCAACTTCTGCAAGTATTGTTAATTGCTCTGGCATATTACTGGCCATTAAAGAATGGTAACGCGCCACGGGTAAAGGTTGCGGCATATTGTTAAACATCAAATCCCCACAGTGGCGAATAAAGGAGCACTTACCGTGCATCACTTTTTGAGCACGAATGATCTCGCCACCATAAGATTCAACTATTGCTTGATGGCCCAGGCAAATCCCTAATACAGGAAACCTGCCCTTAACTAAATTTAACAATTCCAACATACAACCGGCACTCGCGGGGTTTCCAGGACCTGGCGACAACATCAACATAAGTTGACTATCCGGTTTGAGTACCTGATGTTCCTGCATTTTTTGATAGATTGTTTGCGCGGGCACAGAATTACGGTAAACCGTTAGCTCTAGACCCATACTGCGTAATTCATCTACCAGGTTGTAGGTAAATGAATCGAAATTATCAATCAAAAACACACTGATATTAGGTTTTATTACGGCATTTTTCGTTTCAGTCATTGTGCACTGCTCCCCTTGGGTTTAGCTGAATGAGCAGACATTACAGCGGAGATCACCGCCTGAGCTTTACCTCTGGTTTCATCCGCCTCCGCCTGAGGAACAGAATCAAACACTACACCAGCACCAGCTTGTATATATGCGGTGTCATTCTTAACAAATGCCGAGCGGATCACAATACAGGTGTCCATATCGCCGTGGCCGTTTATATAGCCTACTGCACCGCCATAACTGCCGCGTCGTTCTTTTTCAACCTCACGTATCAGACTTGCAGCACTCACTTTTGGAGCACCCACCAGAGTCCCCATATTCATACAGGCTTGATAAGCATGGAGTGCATCCAAATCATCCCGGAGTTGGCCTACAACCCTTGAGACTAAATGCATTACGTGTGAATAACGGTCGACTTTGAGTAATTCTTTGAGATGACGAGTACCGGGTTTCGAAACTTTTGCCACATCGTTCCGAGCCAAATCAACTAGCATGATATGTTCGGCTTTTTCTTTTTCATCCTCACGTAAGTTCAGCTCAAGACGACTGTCTAAATCCAAATCGATAGTTCCATCAGCGCGTTTGCCACGAGGTCGTGTTCCGGCAATAGGGTAAATTTCCACTTGATTACTTTCTTTGGTGTATTTCAGTGCTGATTCGGGAGAGGCTCCAAACATACAAAAATCCTGATCTTGTAGGAAAAACATGTAGGGACTGGGGTTTTGCTGCTTTAAGGCTCGATATGAGGCATGTGGATCGCTGCATGGCAGGCTGAAAGTGCGTGATGGAACAACCTGGAAAATATCTCCCGCTAGAATATGTTCTTTTAAGTTTTCTACGTCCTGTTTATATACTTCATCTGATTTACTCACAGACAAATCGCTGGCTTGAACATGGAAGTGTGCCTTTTCGGCAATTGGTTTAATGGTCTTTATTTTGTGATTAATCTGTTCCAGCCGCTGACTTATTGCAAAGTAGTTATTACCTACATTTCTACCACTAAAAACACTACCAACAATTTGAGTTTTTTGTGTTTGATGGTCAATCAGAAGTAATGTTTCTGCCAAGTAAAACACGAAATCGGGGCAACTATTATTGCTATTCTCAACCTCCGGTAATTGTTCAAAACTGGCCAGTAAATCATAGGCAAAAGCACCACCTAAAAACACCGCGTGGGGATGTGAACGTATAGCTACAATTTTGTCTATTAAGAGCCGAAGAGCATCAAATACTGCGGGGGCCTTCAAGCGACTATCTTCGTCAAGTTGTGCATCGGGGTGTGGAAAGCTGAGGGTCAAGATCCCTTGTTCTGGGAGGTACTGGTGTTCTACATTTGCGGGACAATGTTCGACAATCATGGGTAACACAGCCCTGCCATTATCGGATAAGGCCCGACATTCTACTTCGTGCCCGTGGCACTCAAGCTTCAATGCAGCGTCAATTAATAGCAGGCTTGTGAGGTTATCCTTGCTGTCTATTTCGGCTGATTCCAACAATAAATTGTGTGGCCTGCCGCTACACAAATATTGGAACACATGCAGCGGGTCAGCGATGTAATCACCTTCGATCACTAAGGTTTCTACTTTGCCGCTTTGTTCTGTTAACTGGGCTAAACTCATTTTGTTATTCTCAATTATTTATTGTTTATTATTCAGTTTGCTATTATTGAGGGCCATACATGAAAAAAGCCCGCATCATACGGGCTTTTAGAAATTTATTTGCACAAATACAAACACTCACAGCCCGCTAGTTAGGGTTGTGCCACCACCAATTGATTATAGTTGTATTCATTTGCATTGTAGTCATCGTTTTAATCTTAATTAGGTTAAATCTATGCGTTTTACAGGTTTTATCTGCTATTCCCTTTAGAATGGGTATAATACGCAACTTAGGTACATAGAAGAAAACAAAAGCGTTTCTATGTCAACAGTCAATTTGGTATTTACTTATAAAATTATGAATATGAGAGCTTTAAATTCAAAATCATTGGAGCTACAGCAAAGCTGTCAAGCAGTGACCCGAATGAGTGTGTGTTTTATACATGACTTTGGTGAGTCTGGGCAGACAATGCCGCTGCAGATTCAAGGATGAAGAGTTCATGAAAATTGATCTTCACAGCCATACTTTATATTCCGACGGTCAACTGTCTCCAAAAGAGTTAATTGACCGTGCGCACAACATGCAAGTTGACGTATTGGCTATCACCGATCACGACACTGTAGGCGGTATTCCTGAAGCGCTTAAGTATCAGGCTGAGCAAAAACGCAAACTGCATATTTTGCCGGGGGTAGAAATTTCTACATCCTGGCACAATTTTGATATTCATATTTTGGGTTTACAGGTCAATCATACTGACGAGATATTTCTGGAAAGGCTTACACAACAAAGCCAGAGACGTGATGAACGTGCACAAAAAATGTCTGATAAACTAAGCAGAGTTGGAATTGAAAATGTATTTGAGGATGCTAAAGCATTAGCCGGAATAGGACAAATTACCCGGGCACATTTCGCCAGAGTATTGGTTGAAAGAGGTGAGGCAAAAGACTTTGATGCGGTGTTTAAAAAGTTTTTGGGTAAAGGCAAAAAAGCCCATGTCAAACCTGAATGGATCACGATGGCTGAAGCCATCGAATGGATTCAGGAAGCAGGTGGTAAAGCCGTATTAGCCCATCCTGGACACTATGATTTAACTACTAAGTGGTTAAAACGATTAGTTGCAGAGTTTGCTAACGCAGGTGGCAATGGTATGGAAGTGACCCATTCGCATTTAAGTCCTGAAAAAAAGAAACTGTTAGCTGAACTGGCTGAAGAACATAAACTTTGTGCTTCAGCAGGGTCCGATTTTCACTACCCAAATCGTTGGACAGAATTAGGTAAAAACCTTAAGTTGCCAGCCCAGTTAGTGCCAATATGGCAAGGGTGGAAATTCATGGAAAATGAGACGATTATTTAAGTTATAAGTCACTAAACCCAAAATTATTGGAATTGCATGGCGGCGAATGAGTGTAGCCAACAAAGATGCAGTTTCCAGGAAGAAGGGTATATAATAAATTAGCCTCTTACTGAGATAGTAACAATCAACACAAGGCAAACATGAGTCAATTTTTTTACATCCACCCAGACAATCCTCAGGCACGCCTGATTA
>JBLHNW010000300.1:0-5343 GCA_047622205.1 Paraglaciecola sp. | reverse complement strand
ACCACAACCTTGCAAACCAAATGCAAACAAACTTAATGCGATGGATGTTTTTATTTGATTTTTGGGAAATTTAATCAGCATTTCAGACCCTTTGCTCACACCATGAATTGCATATTCATGGAGAGAAATTTTTTAAGATTCAACTACGTACCACAACTTAGCAAAGGCCAATGGATGGAACAACGGCAAATCCAAATTGTTATAGAATTGTGATAACTGATTGCCATTTTTTTCTTGAACATCGTGGCGAACTATTAATATTTTTTTCGTTTCAATCCTGTTGTGGCTAAAATTTTGGCAGAAATTTCTTCAATTGAAAATTTGGTGCTGTTTAAGAACGAGATTTTTTCTTTTCGATAAAGATTTTCCACCTCACGAAGTTCCATTCTGCACTGTTGCAAGGAGGCGTAACGACTGTTAGCGCGTCTTTCTGAACGAATTTGATGCAAGCGGTGGGCTTCGATAGTCAGGCCAAATAGCTTGTCTTTAAAACCTCTTAAAGCTGCTGGCAAGCGTAAAACATCCCCCATATCTTCTTCGGTGAAGGGGTAGTTTGCGGCTTTAATACCATATTGTAAGGCCAAATATAAACTTGTGGGGGTTTTACCGGTACGTGAAACGCCGACTAAAATGATGTCTGCCTGATGATAATCCTTTAAATTTGATCCATCATCGTTAGCCAGTGCATAGTTAACCGCTTCGATGCGGATATCATAGGTTTTTTCGTGAATACTGTGTGTTCGATGTTTTTCAGGTTTCGAAGGAACACCTAATACTTTCTCTAGTGGTGCGACAAACTGATCGAGAAAATTGTAGTTTATTCCAACTGATTTGGACACGATTTTGCGTACTTCGGTGTTTACTATTGTGTAAAACACTAAAGGGCGCTGTCCGTCATCTTGAAAACTTTCAGATATTTTTTTCACAACCTCCATCGCGTGCTCGACAGTTTCGACGAATGGAACAGTGATATGTTCGAACTCAATAGTGAATAAAGACAGCAGTGCATGGCCAAACACCTCGGAAGTGATGGCTGTGCCATCAGAAATATAAAAAGCTGTGCGCAAAACAATTCCTTAACATTGTGGTAATTTAATTACAGAAATAAATAAATTTTACTTTCATATTAGCAACATTCTAAAATCCTCCACGTAAAAAGCCAGACTATTGAGAAATATATATTTATCAATAGTACTGTAGAGAATCAGAATACTAAAATTTCGCTTACCAAAACATGGTAATGGACACTAATAATTTCATCTGGGAGACTCTGGGAATGCAAGAATACGTGTTGTGGTATCAACAACTGGGTATGGGTGATGTTGGTGTAGTGGGTGGCAAAAATGCCTCGCTTGGTGAAATGATATCAAATCTGGCTAATGCCGGCGTACAAGTGCCAGGGGGGTTTGCGACAACATCTGCTGCCTTTAATGAGTTTTTGGAGCAAAGTGGCCTTGAAGCACGGATCCATGAGTTACTTGATAGCTTAGACGTGGATGATATTGGTGCGCTTGGGGAAGCGGGTGGAAAAATCCGCAACTGGATAATCGAAACTCCGTTTCTGCCGGATATGGAACTGGCCATCAAAACAGCTTTTGCCACGCTACAAGGCGATGCGGGCGACCAGGCGTCTTTTGCAGTGCGCTCGTCGGCCACCGCCGAAGATATGCCTGACGCGTCGTTTGCTGGTCAGCAAGAAACATTCTTGAACGTGAAAGGTTATGACGCAGTGATGATTGCGATCAAACATGTTTTCGCTTCACTATTTAATGATCGTGCTATTTCTTATCGCGTCCATCAAGGCTATGACCATAAGGGTGTTGCGCTCTCAGCTGGTATCCAGCGTATGGTACGTAGCGATTGTGCCTCATCTGGCGTGATGTTTACGATTGACACTGAATCGGGCTTTGAAGATGTAGTATTTATCACCTCGTCTTATGGCTTAGGTGAAATGGTCGTTCAAGGCGCGGTTAACCCAGACGAATTTTATGTGCATAAACCTACTCTGGAAAAAGGCCTGCCTGCTATTGTGCGCCGCAATTTGGGTAGCAAACTGGTCAAGATGATTTATTCCGATGATCTTGGTCATGGAAAGCAAGTTGATATCGTCGATATCGATAAGTCTGATAGTGTGAAGTTTTCCCTAAATGACGATGAAATCATGGAATTAGCCAAACAGGCACAGATAATTGAACGTCACTATAAACGTCCAATGGATATCGAGTGGGCGAAAGACGGCATAGACGGTAAGTTGTATATCGTGCAAGCGCGTCCTGAAACGGTGCGCAGTCGAGAAAATATGCAAGTTATCGAAAGTTACCAACTTCAAGGAAACGCCAAGGTTGTGTGTGAAGGGCGTTCTATTGGACACAAAATTGGCGCAGGCGTGGCAAAGGTGTTGGGTGGCGTTGATGAAATGGATAGAATTCAACCCGGAGACGTATTGGTCACTGATATGACTGATCCGGATTGGGAACCGATTATGAAAAAAGCCTCGGCAATTGTTACCAATCGTGGAGGGCGTACTTGTCATGCGGCTATTATTGCTCGTGAATTAGGTATTCCCGCGGTAGTGGGTTGTGGAAACGCGACTGCGTCTATCGCAACGGGTGACAAGATCACTGTATCTTGTGCCGAGGGCGATACCGGTTTTATTTATGGCGATGTGCTTGATTTTGATGTGGTTACCTCACGAGTGGATTCCATGCCAGATGTACCATTAAAAATCATGATGAACGTTGGTAACCCTGATCGTGCTTTTGATTTCGCCAGATTACCTAATGAAGGCGTTGGGTTAGCGCGCTTGGAATTTATTATCAACCGTATGATTGGTGTGCATCCTAAAGCGCTATTAAACTTTGATAGCCAGCCAGAAGAACTAAAATCAGAAATCTCAGACATGATGGCGGGATATGCTTCGCCGGTTGAGTTTTATATCGAAAAGCTTGTGGAAGGTATTTCTACTATTGCCGCGGCATTCTCACCGAAAAAAGTCATAGTGCGTATGTCTGATTTTAAATCCAATGAGTATTTTAATTTGGTTGGTGGTTATCAGTACGAACCGGATGAAGAAAACCCAATGCTTGGTTTTCGCGGAGCGAGTCGTTACATATCAGAGGACTTCCGTGAATGTTTTGCTCTTGAATGTGAAGCTATTAAACGCGTACGCAACAAGATGGGTCTAAGCAACGTTGAAATAATGATTCCGTTTATACGTACACTGGAAGAAGGACGTAAAGTTATTGAGTTGTTGGCTGAAGAAGGTTTAGTTAAAGGCGAAAATGGTCTAAGAGTGATTATGATGTGCGAATTGCCATCGAACGCTTTGCTGGCGGATCAATTTTTGGATATTTTTGACGGCTTCTCGATTGGCTCAAACGATTTGACTCAATTAACCCTTGGACTTGATCGCGATTCAGGTTTAATCGCACATTTGTTCGATGAACGAGATCCAGCGGTGAAAGCCTTGTTATCGATGGCCATTCAGGCTGCTAAGAAACGTGGTAAATACGTTGGCATTTGCGGACAGGGCCCATCAGATCATGAAGACCTGGCTGCTTGGTTGGTTGACGAAGGGATCGACAGTGTTTCACTGAATCCAGATACCGTGGTTGAAACATGGTTATATTTGGGCGAGAAGTACGCTCAGTAAGATAATTATTACCAAAAACTAAAAATGGCTGTCGATGACAGCCATTTTTTTGTGTGTTTGGTGGTGCAATTGAAGTTGCGAAAGATTAAATACTAAATATTTCGCTTTAACTTGCGGTTGAGCAAGTAACTGTCTAATTTTCTGGCTGACTTACTCATGCCTCGCTGACAAATTCGTAAATAATTTTTGGCTTTAGGGAAGTCATAGCTCAACATCATCAAACCCAGAATAAGTAAAAACATCGAGCCGGGCAAAACGAAAAAAACCACACCGACAAAGGTGAATAAACTGCCAATACCTATTCGTATATGTTTACTTTGCATGATCCTTCCCGTTTGTTTAACTTGCACCAAGTATAACCGATTGAATATTTAATGATATTTGCAAGTGTTACAAACTATTTAATTACTAACACGTATATACTACACACCGATTTAGAACTAGTAAGAACCGAATAAATTTATGCTACCAGCGCTCGACCCAAAATCTGCCGTAGAAAAAGATTATCAAGAGTATTTAAATGTGCTTCAAGGCAGTGCCTTTTCTGGTGATATTGAGTTTAGTTACTCCAGTCGACTGGCCATGGCGACGGACAATTCTATTTATCAGCAACTTCCTCAGGCTGTCGTGCTGCCACGATCAACGAATGACCTAACACTTCTAGGCGAAACAGCTAATTTATTCCCTACGGTACGTTTTAGCCCCCGAGGAGGAGGTACTGGTACCAACGGACAATCACTTACTTCGGGCATAGTCGTTGATGTATCCAGACACATGAATAAAATTCTGGAAATCAATCAAGAGGAAAATTGGGTACGTGTGCAGGCGGGCGTGGTGAAGGATCAATTGAATGACTACCTGAAACCCTTTGGATTCTTTTTTGCTCCAGACTTATCTACCAGCAACCGCGCGACAATTGGTGGAATGATTAGTACTGATGCTTCGGGTCAGGGCTCCCTGGTATACGGCAAAACCAGTGATCACGTACTGGGGCTGACATCTGTTTTGATTGACGGAACATTACTTGAAAGCCAACCAATGGCGATCGATAAGGCGCATGCGCTCGCTCAGCAAGATTCAGTTCTAGGTAAAATAACTAAGCAGTTATTAGTCACTTGTGTGGATAAACGTCAGCAAATCTTGGCCAAGTTCCCCCCTTTGAATCGTTTTCTAACGGGTTATGATTTGCAGCATGCGCTAAATGATGAATTGACTCAGCTTGATATAAGTCGGGTGATCACCGGTTCAGAAGGCTCGTTAGTTTTTGTTGCTGAAGCAAAGCTAAATGTCACGCCGATTGCTACTTTCAAGGCTATGGTGAATATTAAATATGATTCTTTTGAATCTGCGTTACGTCATGCTCCACATATGGTTGCAGCCAAGGCGACGTCCGTAGAAACGGTTGACAGTACGGTGTTGAATTTAGCCAAGCAAGACATTATTTGGCACTCCATCAAGGAGTTAATTCGCGAAGTACCAGGCAAGGAAGTGTTGGGCCTGAATATGGTCGAGTATAACAGTAATGATCAGCTCCAGATCGAAAGCCAAATTGCTGAATTGTCTGCTGAATTGGGACAGGCTGTAGAGCAAAATAAATATGGCGTGATAGGTTTTCAGATTACCTATGATAAAGCTGAGATTAATAAAATATACGCCATGCGTAAAAAATCAGTAGGTTTGTTAGGTAAAAC